>DASVLZ010000287.1:0-4915 GCA_036384615.1 Sediminibacterium sp. | reverse complement strand
TACATTATTGAAATTACCTACCAGCGATAGCTTCCGGTTATCGTGCAGGAATGTGGTATTGCCGCCGGCCTGGTAATGGTTGTCGGTACCATATCCCGCATACACCCTTCCGAACTGGCCATTGCGCATATTCACCTTGGTAACGATATTGATGCCCTTGGTGCTGCTGCCATCATCAAAGCCTGTAAACTGTGCCTGGTCGCTCAGGCGGTCAAATACCTGTATCTTATCAATGATCTCGGCAGGCAGGTTGCGCAGGGCGGCAGTGGCATCATCACCAAACAATTCCCTGCCGTCTATCGTTACTTTCTGCACATTCTCGCCATTGGCTTTTACCTGTCCGTTCTCCACGGTAATGCCCGGTATTTTCCTGGCCAGTTCTTCGGCCGAAGCATCCCTGTTCACTTTATACTGGCTTGCATTGAACTGTACCGTATCGCCTTTCTGCACTACCGGCGCCACGGAAGTGGTTACGGTAACAGATGAAAGCACATCGTCTGTGGGAACCAGTGTGATCAGGCCCAGGTGGATATCAGCAGAATCGATCCGCAGCTCTTTCGTGGAAGTGGCAAAGCCGAGGGAATTGATGGTGATGCGAAAAGGCCCCGGTTTCAATCCTTCTATACTGAACCTGCCCAGTGAATCGGTGAGCGTGGCATACCTGCCGGTAGAATCCGTAATGCTCTGCAGGTTCACCGAAGCACCATTCAGGAAGCTGGTGGAATCGTTACTTTTTACCACGCCGCTTACACGATAGGATTGCGCATAAGAAACGCTACTGAAAATCAATAGGATGGCGAAGATGTAAATACGGTACAACTGCATACGCTATAACAATAAGGGTTAGAAAAAAACGTATCACCAAATCATAAAAATCATATGCCAGCGAACTTCATTCCCGTTTCAACAATATACTGTTTTTCCGGCAGTATAAAAAGGATGGCAAGATGATTGTACCATGCGGCATATATTTTTTGGTTAGTTTTAAATAAACCACACGCTATGAAAAAGATCATCGGAACATGGCTGGCCATTTGCGCCATCATACCACTGGTATCGTATAAGCCGGCATCTGTTGCGCCTTCTTTTACCGGCGCATGGGGATATGGTACGCTTACAGACAGGACCGTGATGATTGTTGCAGATAATGTATTTGCAGTGGCACGGTACGATGCACCCGGCAAAAAATTCATGGGCTCATGGGGAGGTACCTGGTCGCTGGCAGGAGATACGCTCACCAGGAATATAGAATGGGATTCGCGCGATTCTGCAAGAGTGGGTACGCAGCTTATCCAGAAGATGAACATTACAGATGATATCCTCTTTGTTGGGGATAACGGTATCAAATGGAACCGGCTGGATAACGGGGGCCCCGGGGAACTGGCCGGCGCATGGATCATTACCGGTAATTATAATGCTGCAGGGCAGGTATCCAAACGTTCCGCGCCATTCTATCCACGCAGGACCATGAAAGTATTATCAGGAAAATATTTTCATTGGATTGCGTACAACGTGCAGAAAAAACAATTCTTCAATGCCGGCGGCGGTACGTATACCACTGCCGGGGGAAAATATACAGAGAACATAGCTTTCTTTACCAAGACAGAGGAGAGCATTGGCAAAAGCCTTGTGTTTGATTATTCTTTCGTGAATGGCGACTGGCGCCATAAAGGAGAGAAATCTACAGGCGGTGCGCTGGATGAGTGCTGGAGCAGGAGGGCCACGCTTGAAAAATAAAAGAATGGCCGGATCAACAGCAGAGCGACAAGTTCCCTCACAGGAGAAAGATATTACCTGTATCCCGGCAGGCGGATAAAGAATGTGCTTCCGTTCCCTTTGCTGCTTTCTGCCCAGATGGTGCCGCCTTCTTCTTCCACGATCTGTTTGGAAATGGACAGACCTAGTCCGAAACTGGGTTCACCGGCGGTTCCTTTTCTCTTCAGGGAAGTGAATTCATCGAAGATATGTTCCAGCCCATCGGTATCGATGCCGATGCCATCGTCTTTTACCGAGATCACCACATCACCCCTGTCGGTATGCATATGTAATATGATGCTGCCCCCGATGGGGCTGAATTTGATGGCATTGGCCAGCAGGTTGCTGATCACCCTTTCAATCTTTACATCATTGAGTGTTAGGAAAACCGGGTGGGCAGGAAGTTCGGTAATGATCTGCTGTTTCTTTTCCGATGCCCTGAACTGCATCAGTTCGGCCATGCGCTGCAGCAGTTCGCCAATATCTGTTCTTTTTTTCTTCAGGCCATTCTCTGCGCGGCTGTGTGCAGGCAGCAGTTCACCGATCAGGTCGAGGGAATTCATGGATACTCCCTGGATCTTTTTTACAAGATCAATGACCTCTTCCTTACCCAGGTTCACTTCGAGGATCAGGTTGCTGAGGGATGCGATAGAACCGATAGGGTTGCGGAGGTCATGCGCCACCATCCGCAGTATCTTATCCTTTTCCTGGTTGGCCCTGGTGATCGCTTCATTGAGCTCCGTGAGCTTCGCCACATTCCTGCGACTGGTACGGTAAGAAGCATAAATGAGCGACAGGATGATGATGGACATACAGGCAAGCGTTACCAGCACCCACAGGTAGGTTTTGTTCAGCTCGTTGTTTTTTTGCAGCAGTTGTATTTCCAGTTCCTGCGCCCTGTGATTTATCTCATCGCTGATATTGACTCTGTTCAGTTGTTTCTGTTTTTCAGCAACGGAATCTTTTTGCCTGATATAATCCGTATAGTATTGCAGCGCTTCCCTGTAATGGTTTTTTTGGCTGTGATGCAGGTACATGAGCCGGTTATAATCCATGAGCAGGTCAGGCGCCGGAAAACTGTCGAGCGAACTGCGGAATTGCCCGAGTAAATGGCTTAGTGCATCAAAATCGTTCTGCGTAACATAAATATCTGCCAGCTGCACCATGGAAAGCTGCATATCATGCAGGTCGGCATGGTAGGAGATGGAGCGTTTGTAAAGGGCTATGGCAGAGTCGGGTTGTTGTAAACCCAGGTACACTTTAGCCATATTACCAGCAATCACCTGCGAAGCCGCCCGGTACCTGCCCTGGCTGTTGGCACTGTCCATGGCAAGCAGGCCGGGGTTATTGTCCACCACCTGTTTCGCAAGCCTGTAATAATACATGGCGCTGTCATATTTCTTCAGCCTGGTATAGCAAAGGCCGATATTGTCCAGTATCTCCTGTTCTCGGTTATTGATGTAAGCCAGCGGCTCGCAATGCCGGTTATAGACAAGTGCCTGGGAAAAATATTTTGCGGAGCTGGCATATTGCTGCTGCCTGTACAATACCATGGCAATATTATATACGATACGCATGGTAGTGCAGCTGTCCACATTCCTGCGTGCCTGCTCACTGGCTTTAAAATAATCCTCGTAGGAAGCGCTGAAATTATTACGGTTAAAATTGGCTTCGCCGCGACTGATCAGGAAATTGGCCAGGGCTATCGACAATGCCTTATCAGGCAGGTGTGGTTCAATCAGGTCAATGGCAGAATCTATGTAAACGATCGCCATCGACTGGTTGCCGGTGTACCCATAGTAATAGGCGTTGGTTCCATAATGGCCCAGGTAATCAAAAACGGTAGGATCCGGCAGGCTGTAAAAAACAGAATCCACGAACCTGCGGGCTTTGTCGACCTGCCCGCTTTCAAAAAAAGGAGTAGTGGGCGTGAGGAGGCTGTCCGATGCCTCTTTCGAGCCTATCAGACCAGAGCGAACTGATGGCCGGCAACCGCTGAACACGACCATACAGGCCAGAATGGCCGCCGCTGCAACTATATGGAGGATCCGGGATATGATTGGATAAAAATAATACACAGCTTCAACGAATCCGCGTGTTGTCAGGTTATTTTTCTCAGACCTGCAGCAGTGGCCTGTTTTATAACGGAGAATGAAACCTGTAATTTTGAAAGAGGCATCGCTTTTGTACACTCATTCAATAAAAACAATATGGAAATCGTTGGTCTTGTATTCGGCAGGCACGGGGAGAACCTTTCTGTGTTACAGATGGTGAGCAGGGCCATCCTTGTTTTCTTCATCTCCCTTATCCTGCTGCGTTTATCCGGCCGCCGTTCATTCGGTATGCGTCTTCCGCTGGATAATATTATTGTGATACTGCTTGGCGCGGTATTAAGCAGGGCAGTGGTGGGCGCTTCTCCTTTTTTGCCTACAGTGGCAGCGGCAACAGCTATCGTGGCGCTCCATCGTATGGTAGGATATGTGCAGGTGAAAAACAAGGAGCTCTCACGCTGGCTGCAGGGACACAGGATTTTACTGTTCGAGAACGGCATATTCCTGAAGCGGAACCTGGTACGCGCACTGGTATCGGAAGAGGATATTTACGAGGTGATGCGTTTACAGGCATTTGATGAAAACCTGGAAACGATAGATAAGGTCTATATGGAAAGGAACGGCAGGATCAGCATCATCAAAAAGAAGCCGGATGCATGATGCAGCTTGTATTTCATATGGGTTAATCCGGCAACCTGGGAAGCAGTTTACAGAGGAACAGTATCCTCATCGCTTTCAAGGAATTGTATTATCATGTCGATAACAGGCGCATACTTCTTATCACCCGGTTTCCATGTGGTGATCTCGCCTATATATTCTCCATGCCCTCCTGGCAATATCAGTAATGTGCAGTGAGGGAGCAGTTTCGACATGGCTACAGCATGTTCCGGCGTGGCCACATCTGTATTTCCGTTGATCAGTAACACGGGACATGTAACAGACCGTATGGCTTCGTTGCTGAAATCGCGGAAGTTTTTCATCCTGTCGGCACATTTATGAAACATATTCAGCAACCGGGTGCTGTCGTTGTTATTCAGCTGCAGGAAAGTTTCTTTGTATACCTGCGGCATCTGTTCAAATGTACCGTTGTTCATGAACGACCAGAATGC
>DASVLZ010000286.1:0-4533 GCA_036384615.1 Sediminibacterium sp. | reverse complement strand
TGTTGTAATGCCCCCCTGACCGATGAAAAAACGAATTGCACTGGTAGTACCGGTCAGCAATGAAGAGGCAAATATTGCGCTGCTTGCTGACTCGGTAAAACAGGTTTTTGAAGGGCTTCCGTATATATACACGCTCACATTTGTGGATGACGGCAGCACCGACCAAACGCTGGATGAGATCAAGCGCTATGCTTCTGTGCATCCCGGCATTTTTTATATTTCCCTTGCACGCAATTTTGGTCACCAGAACGCGCTGAAAGCAGGACTGGATATGGCCGATGCGGATTGTGTGGTGATGATGGATGGCGATATGCAGCATCCGCCCGAGCTGATACCTGAGATGATCGCTTTATGGGAAGCCGGCAATGATGTGGTATACACGCTCCGCAAAGACCATAATGAAATGCCGCTGATGAAACGCAAGACCTCGCGGATGTTTTACCAGCTCATCAATAATCTCTCCGATATAGAACTGGAGCCGGGTACGGCAGATTTCCGTCTTATGGACAGGAAAGCAGTGGAAGCCTTTCGTGTTTTCAGGGAAACAGACCTGTTCATGCGCGGGCTGGTGAAATGGATGGGTTTCAGGCAGGCAGGTATTGAATACGACCCGGGCACACGCACCCACGGAAAATCCAAATATACCGTAAAGAAGATGATGCGCTTTGCATTGCAGGGCATCACTTCCTTCAGTACCAGGCCGCTGTATATTGCAGTGTATCTCGGGTTTATATTCTCTCTGCTTTCGCTGCTTTATATCCCGTACATTATGTACAGTTTTTATTTTGGTAAGGTGATCAATGGCTGGGCATCGGTGATAGCCACGATCGCGTTTTTCGGGGGACTGCAGCTGATGATCCTCGGCATTATTGGCATGTACCTGGGCAAACTGTTCATGCAAAGCAAGCAAAGACCGCATTATATCATCAAAGAATCCAACCTCACATGAAAGAGCGTTATGTGCTGCTGAGCTTTGATGTGGAAGAGTTTGATATGCCGCTGGAGTATCGGTTCCCTATCACTGCTGAAGAACAAATGCGCGTGGGAAAGGCCGGGCTGGATGCCATCATACCCCTGCTGGATGATACGGCATTAGAAACAACACTTTTCACTACGGCTGATTTCGCGATGCATTACCCGGATGCCATACGCATGCTTTCTGCAAAACACGAGATAGCATCACACACATTTTACCATTCTTCTTTTACGGATGAACACCTGGCTGCCTCGAAAATACAACTCGAACAGATTGCCGGTAAACCTGTAGTGGGTTTGCGGATGCCCCGTATGCGGCAGGTATCCATGCAGGAGGTGAAGAAAGCAGGATACCTGTACGATTCATCCATAAACCCTACCTGGCTGCCGGGCCGCTACAACAACCGCCACCTGCCACGGACCATGTATATGGATGATGGTATGCTTCGTGTGCCCGCATCCGTATCACCCCGTTTGCGGATACCATTATTCTGGTTAAGCTTCAAGAATTTTCCCTACGATATTTTCAAAAAACTGGCTTTGCAAACCCTGGCCAGGGACGGGTATATCTGCCTGTACTTTCATCCCTGGGAATTTACCTCTATAGATACCTACGGCCTGCCGGCATATACGCGTAAACCCGATGGCATACGGCTGCTGGATAAACTCACCAGGCTGATCTACGAACTGAAACCCGAAGCAGAATTCATTTCCATCAACTCATTTATTACATGTAATCAAAAGCAGAAGTCTCTTTCATAATCATAACCTTCATCCGCGCAATCCTCAATAAAAAATGGCCCCTGTTTTCACAGGAGCCAATGCTTAACAACCTCAACCTTCTTTTATTATCTCGCCGGATGAAAAACGCTTACATGTCCGGAAGGAGTTACTTCGAGTATCTGTTTTTTCTCTCCCTTGGAAAGGGAAACATAATAATTGGTGTCGTCATACTTTGTAAGTTCAATGGTTTCACCTACTGCATATCCCTCATACTCCTTTCGTATTTTGGATACGGCCAGTACGGGCAGCCTCTCAAACTGTACTTTTCTCGATGTGCCGATCAGCTCTCCATCATTACCGAAAAAAGCTTCTACTTTCTGTCCCAGCATGCTGAAAGATGCTTTTGCAAATGATTCGCGCACTGTCCAGCTTACATCCTGTGCATCTCTGAAATGCTTTTCAAAACTGTTTTTTACAAAGTAGCTCAGTTTGGCGGCGTCTGAAAGGTCTGTTCCTGCTGCAAAAGCGCTGCCTCCGATAGCGAGGGCGAAAAGCGCTGCAATAAATAATTTTTTCATTGGTTTTTAGTTTTTAGGTTCTGCTAAAACGGGTGATCACTTTCTACAGATCATCGTGTCAACAAACCAAAAGTAGATCGACCGTTCATCTGCCTCAACCGGTTTATGATGAACAGCAGTCATTCTGTTGCCCCATGGTATGAACGGTTAACAGCGGCTATCGCAGAGGACAGTTGCAGGATCATGAAATGCAATACCAGTAAGGGTTGTAAGTCTTTTCTTAATAAAATATTAAATAGCGTTGTAAATGATGTGATTTTTGGGAAAGAAAAATATATGGGATATATCGCAGGTATAGCAGATTGCCACGGGGTTATTTTTCACATATTCATGTGATGAGCCGGCTGTGCAATGCTGTGTTAAAAAAGGTACATTTGAATACGCATCCTTATGAACTATCTTGCACATGCCTGGCTTTCCTTTCATCAGCCCTTTGTGTTGGCGGGGAATATGATCAGCGATTTTGTGAAAGGGAAACAGCAATACGCTTACCCGGCATCCGTACAGCAGGGAATACGCCTGCACCGTTCCATAGATGCGTTTACCGATAGTCACCCCGTTACCCGTGAGGCCAAAACCTATTTCAGGTCTTCCGTGGGGCCATACAGCGGCGCTTTCGTAGATATTGTTTACGATCATTTCCTGGCACTGGATGAGAATGAGCTTTCAGAGAAAGAATGGCAGTCGTTTACCCGGGAAGTGTACAGCCAGTTAACCACGCAGCAGGATATCCTGCCGCAGCGGTTCGCCGCCATATTTCCTTATATGAAGGAGCAGGACTGGCTTTTTAACTACCGCTATCACTGGGGCATCAGGAACAGCTTTGGAGGGCTGGTACGCAGGGCAAAATACCTGCAGGATGCGGAGGCCCCGTTCCAGGCTTTCCTGGAGCATTACGATAAACTGGGACTGTTGTACCGCGAGTTTTTCCCGGCTGTTAAAAAACATGCGCTCGATCAATTATCTGAACACCCGATCTGATAGGTATCTATCTTTGTAAACCTGAAAAATGCACTATTCATGAAAACGATCTTTAGCCTGGCTTTTTTACTGGCATGCGTTCTTGTACAGGCACAGCAAAAACCAATAGAACTGGATAAATCACCCATGGACATGAGTTACTGGCCCGCCAATTACCCCCTGCTGAAAATGAGCGGAAAGGCAAAGGGGGCACCGGTGGCGAGGGTTATCTACGGCAGGCCGCTGAAAAACGGCAGGGCTATTTTCGGAGGCATTATCAGGTATAACGACCTGTGGAGGCTTGGTGCGAATGAAGCTACCGAAGTGGAGTTTTTCCAGAATGTGCGTATTGCAGGTAAAACGGTTCCCAAAGGACGCTATACCCTGTACTGCATTCCTTCAGAAAGTAAATGGACGATCATCGTGAACAAGGATAATTTTTCATGGGGCAGTTTTACCTACGATGCCAAGAAAGACCTGCTGCGCACAGATATTGACGTGGAAAAGAATACCGATAACGCAGAAGCTTTTACCATTTATTTTGATGACACAAAATCCGGCGCCAATATGATCTTCCTGTGGGATGATCTGAAAGCAGTGATGCCTATTGCGGCTTCGCCGGATACCACGCCTGCCAGAACAGGCAGGAAATAAATTCATGATCTTTTTATCTTACCAGCTATGAAACTTGCCACTAAATACATACATGCGGGCACCGAGCCTGATCCTTCTACCGGCGCCATTATGACGCCTGTGTACCAGACATCTACCTATGTGCAGGAAGCGCCGGGTGTGAATAAGGGATTTGAATATGCCCGCAGCCAGAACCCCACACGTAAAGCGCTCGAAGAGGCGTATGCGCAGATCGAGAACGGGAAATTCGGGCTGGCATTCGGCAGTGGTGTGGCGGCAACCGATGCGGTGATCAAACTGCTCTCGCCCGGTGATGAAGTGATCGCGGCCAATGATATGTATGGTGGTACATACCGCCTGTTTACAAAAGTGTTTGCCAAATACGGCATACGCTTTACCTATGTGAACACCAGCGATATATCGGAAGTGGAAAAAGCAGTATCTGCCCACACAAAACTGTTCTGGATAGAAACGCCTACCAACCCGCTGATGAACATTACAGATATAGCCGCCGTGGCAGCTATTGCCAAAAAGCAGGGAGCATGGCTTTGTGTCGACAATACATTCGCCTCCCCCTACCTGCAAAACCCGCTTGATCTCGGTGCGGATATCGTAATGCATTCCGCCACCAAATACCTGGGAGGACATAGCGATGTGATACAGG
>DASVLZ010000285.1:0-6948 GCA_036384615.1 Sediminibacterium sp. | reverse complement strand
GAACCATCTATACCGCACCGAGCCGGCATTGTACGAAAAACAGTTTGAGCAGGGCGGATTTGAATGGGTAGACCTTAACCACCGCAGCGAATCGGTGATCGTATACAAGCGAAAGGGTAAAAAAGAAAAAGACGATATACTGGTAATCCTCAACCTTACACCGGTGGTACGCCACGACTGGGAAGTGCATGTGCATGGCAAAGCAAAATGGAAAGAAATATTCAACAGCGACAGCAAAGAATACTGGGGCACGGGTGATGTGTACAATCCTTCGATAGTATCGGAGAGGATTGAAAAAGATGCCAAATGGTATAAGCTGAAACTGCACCTGCCGGCACTGTCGGCCATAGTGCTGAAATAATTACTTATGGCAGTATCTCGGCGAGTTTTTGGGTTAACTGTGCACCGCGGAGGTTCCTGGCAACGATCTTTCCTTCCCTGTCGAGCAGGTAGTTCATAGGTATGGATTTGATGCCGTACACATTTTTAACAGGACTGGCCGATCCTTTCAGGTCGGAAACCTGTGTCCAGGGAAGCTTGTCTTCATTCACGGCTTTGATCCAGTTGCCGCGGTTATCATCAAGCGATATGCTCAGCACATCAAATCCTTTTTTATGGAATCTCTTATAGGCTTCCAGCACATTCGGGTTTTCAGCCCTGCAGGGGCCACACCAGCTCGCCCAGAAATCGATCAGTGTATATTTTCCCTTGTATGCATCAAGACTCACTTTTTTATGGGCAATATCAGGCAGCACAAAAGCAGGCGCTTTCGCGCCGATAGCTGTGCGGTCGCCAGCTTCCACAGCTTTGAGGATGATCTTGCCGTATACGGATGAACGGACCTGTACAGACAATTGATTATACAACGGCTGCAATACTTCTGCATCAGGAATGGTGACAAGGTGCCTGGTAACGATAAAGGCAGAAACGGTAGAATTTGGATGGGCCTGCACTTCCTGTTTAACGAGTTCAACAGTAGCCAACCTGCACTCGATAAAAACATTGTCGAGGCTGTCAATAGCTCTTTTGTTATGCCGGTTCACCGCTCTTAACCTGGCGCCGTATGCTGCATTGCCCCTTTTGAGTATCGGATCAAACCGGTCGTTGAAAGCATTCAGCTGGTCCTGCGATGCATTTCCTTTAGCTTGTATCTCGGCAGGCTTGTTAGCATCTATATCTATCGTAAGAGTACCTTTATCCAGGAACAGGAGGGGTGAAGAAAAACGGAGCCTGCCATTGCGCAGGCCGATGGATATTTGTGTAGGTTCCGGAACGGTACCCGTATACAGGAATTTTCCATTGGTGATCCTGGCAGAGTCCATCCTGCCCGAAAGCCTGCCTGTAACGGCATCCATATACCCGAAATACACATATCCTGCTGAAATTCCCCTGACAGTTCCCTGTACAGAAAAGGGCAGGTCAGCGGGAGCATACACCAGGAACGGTGCGAGTAAGGCAAACAGGAACCCCATATAATAAGTGGTTGGTTACCCTAAAATACCGATAATGTAACATTTCCGGGTATGCCCCGTTACACCCAAAAAATAACACTATGAAAAAGATCGGTACTTTTTTGCTGGCCATCCTGCTGGGCGCGCCCCTGCTCCGTGCGCAGAATGTGGAATATGGAGACCAGGTAGAGAAAAGAAGCGTAAGCGGTTTCTCGGCTATCGAAGCTTCGGCCGGCATACAGGTAATTATAAGCAAAGGCGATAAAGAAGAACTTGCGGTAAGCGTTTCCAATAAGGATTACCTGGATGAGGTAAAGACAGTGGTGCAGGGAGGTGTATTGAAGATATACAGGAGCAGCGACTGGAAATTCTGGCGCCAGTGGAAGAACTGGAAAATAAAAGTATATGTATCCTTTACCAGCCTCGATGCTGTAAAAGCCAGCAGCGGGGCATCCGTCAGCGCAAAAGACATCAAACTGCAGAAACTGAATGCGCGCCTTAACAGCGGGGGCTCCATCACTCTCTCGGGCACGGTGCAGGACCTGGATGTAGACGGCAGCAGCGGTGCCCAGTTTCATGGATATGAGCTGGTAAGCACTATGTGCAAGGCCGAAGCCAGCAGCGGCGCAGGCATACAGGTAAATGTTTCCAAAGAAATCTCCGCCAGCGCCAACAGCGGCGGCTTTATCCGCTATAAAGGCGAAGGACTGATCAGGAACATCAACGTAAACAGCGGCGGATCGGTAAAGAGATCGTGAGTTATCGTGAGTTGTCGTGAGTTTTCGTGAGAACGTAAGATTAAATAGTAATCACTCACGATAACTCACGACAACTCACGACAACTCACGATAACTCACGACAACTCACGACAAGAAATCCCCACGTTATCCACCATTTCCCGCTGGTAACAATTCCCTAACAAGCCGTTGGCATGTTTTTATTGTCTATATACGTAATTGCTAACGTATAAACGGTTAAATATGAAAACGACATCTTACCAGTTGCTGGTGAATGCCGCCGGCCAATTGATGCAGCAGCATGCGTTTGATCATTTATCGGATGAAAAGCTGTCGCGGATGCAGAGTTGTATGCGCCGCCTCGGTGAGTCCCGCGGCAAACCCGAAGCCTCTCTGGAAACAGAGCTGCTGAACCTTTGCAGCGAAGCCAACCTGTATGTGGAAACAGCCACCCCGCAATCGCTGCAGCAATGGGTAGCGGCTATGAGCTGTTTCGGCCTGCGGCCTGAGCCTGTTTCTGAAGAGGCAGAATGATCCGGAAGGTGCTGCCTTTACCGGGTTCGCTCCACCTCACAAAGAGTTTGCCTTTGTGATATTGCTCAATGATCCTTTTGCTGAGCGAAAGGCCCAATCCCCATCCTCTTTTCTTGGTGGTAAACCCGGGCCTGAACACATCCTTCACATGGTTCTTGGCAATACCCTTGCCGGTATCCGTTACATCAATCACCAGGAAACCTTCGTTGGCCGCGCCTGTAATGGTGATGATGCCATTGCCTTCAATCGCATCCAGCGCATTTTTGATAAGGTTTTCCAGTACCCAGTCAAACAGTGTAGGGGAGAGCTGCAACGCAATATTTTCTATCTGTGCCACATCCAGCACGAACTGCACCTGCCCGCCCGTTCTTTTTTTCATGTACTCCAGCATATGCCGCACCTGGCCGGCCGGCTTCTGCAGCGCAAACTGCGGCTCGCTGCCGATCTTGCCAAAACGGTCTGTAACGAGTAAGAGCCTGTCTACATCCTTGGCTATTTCTGGTACGATATCTTCGTTCCGCTTGTCTTCTTTCAGTATTTCCAGCCATCCCTGCAAGCTCGAAACTGGCGTGCCCAGCTGGTGCGCCGTTTCCTTGGCCATGGAAGCCCATAGCTGGTTCTGCGCGCTCCGGTAAGAGGTTTGCAGGGCGGTGATGGCAATGGTGATGAATAACGCCACGATGATCAGCTGTATGATCGGGTACAGCCTGATCTCCTTCAGCAGGTCGCTTTGCCCGTAATAATACCGGTTGGCGGTATAGGGATGGTCTTTGAGCACAACTGTGATGGGGCGGTTATTGTACGCCTTGAACTCCACCAGTTTTTTGCTGAGATAATCCTTATCAGCATTCACACGTGCAGAGTCCATGTTCAGGTAATTGCCGGTGATGCTGTCGTGTTCATTGGTTTCGATGATGGGGATAGCATTATTCTCGGTGGATATCTTGCTGGCAAGATTAATGCTGGCGCTGTCTGAAGAGTTGAGTATGGTGCGCTGCGCCTCTACCCAGGCTTCCACATTCTTTCTTTCTTTCCTGGCGATTTTGCCGGCCAGGTATTGTGAATAGATGATGGTGCCGCTCATCAGCAATATGGCGATGCATACAAGGATCACTTTCCAGTTTATCCAGGAGGGTATCATAAAGCTAAAATAACCAACTTTACGCAGCCGTATGGAAAGGAGGTATGGCAAAAATGCAGCCTCCGGTATGGAGACTGCATTGTAAACATAGGGTATTGAAATTTAACTGAACCAACCGCCCTTCTTGAGTGTTTTCACACCCTGGCCTATCTTGAATCCGTTATTATAGATCTCGATCTTATAATCGCCCTGCAGGTATTTTTCCGACTGGCGTATATCATAACTCACAGGAATGATCTTGCCCTGCTCATAGTTTACACTTACTTTGCTGGTATAGGGTTTGGAGCCTTCCTCGCGTGCGTTGAAGGTGGCGCCTTCAGAGATCACTTTGCCATCGGGCGCGGTAACCACTACATAAATATCTTTTGCGCCGCTGGGGGTAACCCTGTTCTCATCCAGGTTAAAGGAAACACGCATCAGGTCGGCCCTTTTGGCGGTGCTGGTCGTTTTTTCCTTGCCGCTACTGGTTACATTTACAGCAGTAATGCCTATGTTGGAAGCGTGCAGTGTAGATGCCACATCCACTTTATCCTCCAGTGCTTTCTTTTCCGTGCGTGTGCTGGTCAGGTTGTCTTCCAGGCTTTGCTTTTCGGCTGTCAGTTGTGTTTTTTCGGTATTCAGCTGCTCGTTGGATGCGGTCAGCTGCTGATTCTCCCCCTGCAGTTTCTGCACCTCGGCCAGCAGACCGTCAACTTTACCGTTCAGTTCACCGATCATCTGTTTTGCCTGGGCCAGCTCGCCCTCGCTTGCATTCTTTTTCCTGAGAATGCTCGAGATATTGCTTTTCAGTTTCTGGATAGATGCGTTCTTGTCGGCCAGGTCACCCTGTAACTGTATATTGGATTGGGTGAGTGAGTCGGCCTTGGAAGATACGATCAGGAATTCCTGCTGAATAGCATTACGCGCGCTGTCGATATTGGTGATCCTCGTCTCCAGCTGGGTAACGGTTTCTTTGTTCTTGCTCTTATCGAAAATGATATAGCCCCATGTGCCAACAAGCGCGGCAATGAGAATGCCATAGATCAGTTTACGATTGTCTTTAGGGGGTTGGTAGCCTGGTGTGGAACCAGAAGCGGTTGAGGGGGTATAGCTCATGTGTAAAGGGTTTTAGGTCGCTTTTCGCGACAAAATATCGAAAACCGTGCCAAAATATCCTGACCCTTGGTGAAAAAAGAACCTAAAAACGATCCTGATAGATGAGATATATATAAAAAAACTCTATGCCGGCCCTGCCTAAGCCCTATCTAAGAGCTTCCTAAGCCCTTCTTTAGTCCTACCTAAGTCGAACCTAAGCCGAAGAATCCCGAACCTAAGCCCTACCTAAGTCGAACCTAAGCCGAGGGTTACCTGCCCCCTGTGTTCAAAACTTCCCTCTATCTTTTTTCCCCTTTCTTCTGCGGTACAGCATCTTTGCAGGTATGTCGGCAGAAAAGATCATCGGCGAATGGAAGAAAGGCGTTTTCAAACCGGTTTACTGGCTTGAAGGTGAGGAAGTTTTTTTCATAGACCAGGTGGTCAATTATGCCGAGCGCCATATCCTGAGCGAGGCGGAAGCGGGCTTTAACCTGACCGTATTTTACGGCAAGGATGCAGACTGGTCTTCCGTGGTGAATGCCTGTATGCGGTATCCCATGTTTGCGGAAAGGCAGGTAGTGCTGTTGAAAGAAGCGCAGCAGATGCGTGATATAGAAAAGCTGGAAGGGTATATCGACAATCCCCTTGCATCAACCGTTTTCGTGGTAAGCTATAAAGAAAAAAAAGTAGACGGCAGGTCAAAACTGGCCAAGCTGCTGAAACAGAAAGGTGAATTGCTCACCACGAAAAAAATGTATGAAAGCCAGTTGCCCGAATGGGCCGCGGGCATGATCAGGCAGCATGGCCTCACCATTTCACAAAAAGCATTGCGCCTGCTGGTAGACAATATCGGCAATGACCTCAGCCGTATGCAGAACGAAGTGGAAAAACTGGCCGTAAACCTGGGTGCAAGAAAAGATATTACCGAAGACGATATAGAACAGTATATCGGTGTAAGCAAGGAGTTCAATGTATTTGAACTGCAATCGGCCGTTGCGCAAAAAGACCTTGCCAAGGCAATACGCATCATCCAGTATTTTGAAGCCAACCCCAAAGCGGCGCCCATACAACTGGTGCTGCCTTCTCTCTATAATTTCTTCAGTAAGGTGTTCATATTATACGGCATACCAGGCCTCGATGAAAAAACAGCGGCTACCACCCTGGGCGTGAATCCATATTTTGTGAAAGACTACCTGCAGACCGCACGTAAATACGATTACGCAGGCGTAGAAAGGATATTGCTGCTGCTGCACCAGTACAACCTGCGAAGCATAGGCGTACACGATGCAGGCACTGCTGACGCAGGGCTCATGAAAGAGATGGTGGTGAAAATGATGGCCTGAAAATGTATGTGTGTTGGCATAATACCGTTTTGCCCATGCTTATTCATGAATATACACTGCCCAGATAAAGCCGCCAAAGGGAAGCATACTCACCATTATTTGCCAGCAGCGCTTCATGACTACCCTGTTCAATCGCTTTTCCCTGCTTCAGTACCAGGATATGATCAGCATCCCTGGCAGTACTTAATTTATGGGCAATGATGATGCATGTCTTACCCTGCTTGTTGTACCATAGAAGGGTTTCCCGCATTCTTCGTTCACTTGCCGTATCGAGCCATGCGCTGGCTTCATCGAGCAGTAATATTTCCGGGTTCCTGTACAATGCACGGGCAATGGCTATTCTTTGTTTTTGTCCGCCGGAAAGATTAACGCCCTGCTCATTTAACGGGGTCTGGTAACCAGCGGGCAGGGTTTCAATAAAATCATGCATGCCCAATCGCTGTGATAACGCAAGTATTTTCGACATATCCGGTTGAGGGTCATCCATGGAAATATTTTCAGCAATACTGCCCGCAAACAGGTCTATACGCTGCGGTACTACGCTGATCATCCTGCGCAGGCTTTGCTTACTGATATGCCGTATATCTATATCACCGATACGTATGCTTCCCTTGTCGGGCAGGTACAGGTTTTGCAAAAGGGACAATAATGTGGATTTGCCACTACCG
>DASVLZ010000284.1:0-9498 GCA_036384615.1 Sediminibacterium sp. | reverse complement strand
TTTCTACGGCCGTGCAGCTCAAACCAGTTGAGCCAACCCTGCGCCCCGCTTACCGGTGATGACCAGCCAAACCCGATATCCATCTTTGGCTGGCTGATAGAAAGCAGGGCAGACTGGTTACGGGTAATGGCATACGGATCGAGGTAATAACCGGTTACGGCCGGGAAAGTTGCGGTCTGGGCCGGTGTATTGTTTACCCTTACGGAAAAACTGCCGGTACCGCCCACGCATCGCGCGGCCAGGTCGGTAACCAGCTGTACCGGCTCTGCCGTCTGCAGCCCGGGCCAGTCTACCGGAAAACTGCGCGAGGCCGGGCCACCGGGGTTATTGCTGAACTCCTCGCCATACCATTCCTTGCCGCTGTGCAGGAAATTGACCAGGTCATTCTCATAGAAATAACGCTCATCAAAAGCGGTGACCGAAATGGAGGAAGCGGGTGGCGGGGACTGCATACGGATGCGCCTGCCCTGCCCGCCAAGACTTAGAAAATAGTATGCTGTATCGGAATAGAGGTTTTTCCGGTGCCGGAAAGAGCGGTTGATGCTATCCTTCTCCCAGCCATGCGGCCCGGGGGCATAAAATAGAAAATAGTCGCTGCCATTGAAGATGCCATCCCCCCCATCCATCACTGCCAGCGCATTTTCCGCCAGGTCATCCATCCGCCCCGCGGCATTGTTTTCCGGCAGCATGCCGCCGCCATTCCCGTATAGCCGGATGGACGATGAAGCAAGCGCAGAAGTATTGATACCCAGCGAATTAAGAAAAGCCACATCTACCCTGTATACCCCTTCTTTTACCACGGCCACCTTGTACCAGTTTCCCGCAGCCAGCACCGAATGCGGCGCATACAACCGCTGCCCCGCCGCAAAATTTGACAGCAAAATCACCAGGAGCACTACAGGGAGGAACCGGAGGGAGGGCATAATTTTAAGTCAAAAGTGAAAAGTCAAAAGTCAAAGGCCTTTTCATTTTTGACTCTTGACTTTTCACTTTTGACTTAAAATTATGCTTTTCGTAACACACCATGATCAACCAAAATCTGCTATATTCGCAGTACAACGCCTCAAAACCTATCGTATCGACACATCTGTACTCAGTTGAGAAACCATTTCCAAAATTCAATTTCATTGACAATGCAGTTATTGAAAACAGGTAGAAACCTGGTTCTGCTTATGGCCGTTGCGGGTTCTGTGGCGTCATGTAGCCTGTTCAAGAAAAAGAAAGAGAAATCCGCCGTTACCGGCTGGAATTACAACGACAAGGACCAGGGCAACTTTACCGTTGCCAAACCAAAAGACATTAAAACAGCTCCCGGGCTCGTATTTGTGCAGGGCGGTACCTTTACCATGGGTGCCACCCAGGAAGATGTGATGGGCGACTGGAACAATATTCCCAGGCGCGTAACCGTAAACTCCTTCTTCATAGACAAGACCGAGGTAGCCAACGTACACTACCGTGAATACCTCTACTGGCTCGAGAATGTATTCGGCCAGGCCGGTATGGATTCAGTAGTTGACCAGGCCAAGCCCGATACGCTGGTATGGAGGAGTGAGCTGGCCTTTAACGAGCCCTACGTGGAATATTATTTCCGCCATCCTTCCTATAACTACTACCCCGTAGTGGGCGTGAGCTGGAAACAGGCCACCGATTTCTGTATCTGGCGTACAGACCGTGTAAATGAACTGGAGCTGATGGGCAAGGGCTACCTCGACAAGAAAAGCCAGATAAAACGTGAGATCAACGGCGCGGGACAGGATAACTTCAATACCAAGGCTTACCTGATGGGCGAATACCAGGCTACTCCGGGCAGAAGCGCCACATCGAAAAGCAACCCGCTGAAAGATGCACAGGGCAGGCCGCGTACCGTGGTGAAATTCGAGGACGGCATGCTGTACGGCGATTACCGCCTGCCTACAGAAGCCGAGTGGGAATATGCAGCTTACGGCTACATCATGCAGAACCCGCAGAAGAAACCCAAGAAAGGCAATGGCCGCGGTGAAGAGTTGATCTCCAACAAACAGATCTACGCCTGGAAAAACGATGGCTTCGATAATATCCGTTACACAAAGAAAAGCGCACTACAGGGTGCCATGATGGCCAACTTCAAACGCGGCGCGGGTGATAATATGGGTGTTGCCGGCGGACTGAACGATAACGCCGCCATACCTGCTGAAGTAACTTCCTTCATGCCCAATGGTTATGGCCTGTACAATATGAGCGGCAACGTAAGCGAGTGGGTGAATGATGTATACCGCCCCATCATCAATGCCGGTGATGACGACTTTAACCCTTACCGCGGTAACGTTTTCCAGAAAGTGGATATGAGCGGCGGACAGGGCAACCTGCGTGATGACAAAGGCCGTATTAAAATGATACCGGAAGACGATTCCACCCTGCGCAGCAGGAGGAATTACCAGCGTTCATACGCTACCAACTACCTGGATGGCGACTCTTCCAGCAATGTATTGTACAACTACGGCATCACTACGCTGATCTCTGATAAATCCAGGGTATATAAAGGCGGCAGCTGGAACGACAGGGCTTACTGGCTCAGTCCCGGCACACGCCGTTTCCTGGAAGAAGACCTCAGCACCAACACTATTGGTTTCCGTTGCGCCATGACCCACTACGGCGCCCCCGAAACCCTCTCCCGCAAAGGCAAGACCGGCAACTGGATGCCTACGCGCAGGAACAAGAGATAAGGAAAAGGTAAATACAGCGAAACCATCCCTGAGTGATTAGGGGTGGTTTTTTATTGGTGATTGCAGATTGGAGATTGCAAATTGCAGATTGATTTTAAATCTGCAATTTGCAATCTCCAATCTGCAATCACAATGACTATTCCCCAACTCTACCACATCTACCAACTCCACCCTTCCATCCAGACCGATACGCGTAAGCTTACCGGGGGTGATATGTTCTTTGCGTTGAAGGGGCCGAACTTTAACGGGAACCTGTTTGCGAAGCAGGCGCTGGAGATGGGGGCGGCTTATGCCGTGGTGGATGAGGATGTTGAAGGGAATGATCCGCGGATATTGCGGGTGGAAGATACATTGGTGGCGTTGCAGGAACTGGCGAGATATCACCGGGAACAATTCTCTATTCCCTTTATCGCCATCACAGGAAGTAATGGCAAGACCACGAGTAAGGAACTGGTATCTGCCGTGCTGGCTTCACATTTTATCACCTATACTACACAGGGCAATCTCAATAACCATATAGGCGTACCGCTTACGCTGCTATCCATACGCAAGGATGCGCAGATGGCGGTGATAGAGATGGGAGCCAACCACCAGAAAGAGATCGAGGGATATTGTTATTATACACAGCCTACGCATGGCATCATCACCAATATAGGTAAGGCGCACCTGGAAGGATTTGGCGGCGAGGAAGGTGTGAAAAAAGGCAAGGGTGAATTGTTTGATTACCTGCGCGCGCATAACGGGATAGCATTTGTGTTTGCCGACCATGCAGTTTTCCAGGACATGGTACAGGGTATTCGTGAAGTGGTATGGTATGGTACGCGTGAGGGAGATATACAGGGTACTGTGTCTATGAGCGAACCTTTTTTACAGGTATCTGTAAACAAAGGGTTCCCCTCTTCCATACATATACAAAGCCGGCTGGTAGGTGATTATAATCTTTCCAATATCCTGTGCGCGGTAGCAGTGGGCAGGTATTTTGGCGTGCCGGAAGAAAAGATCAGGGCTGCCATAGAAAACTATACACCATCCAACAGCCGCTCACAACTGGTGAAAGACGGCACCAACAGCGTGGTGCTCGATGCCTATAATGCCAACCCTTCCAGCATGCGCCTGGCTATAGAAAATTTTGCGAAGCTGCATGCGCAGAAGAAAGTACTGATGCTCGGCGGCATGATGGAACTGGGCAGCAGCAGCCTGCAGGAACATAAAGACATAGTATCCCTCATTCAGCAATACCACTGGCAGGATGTAGTACTGGTGGGCGGTGATTTCGGCAGATTCGACCATAGTTTCCGCTACTTCCCCGATTCCCTCGCCGCAGCCCATTGGTTCAGGGAGCAGCACTTCAACCACACGCATATACTTGTGAAGGGATCGAGGAGTATGCAGATGGAGAGGATAGTGGGGTAATGGATGGAAGGATTGCAGATTGCAGATTGCAGATTGGGAAACGGGACAGTTGGCTACCACATTTGCTAATCTGCAATCTGCAATCTGCAATTCAATATCTTTGCCGCCAAATTCCCATATATGTCCGGCAAAAGATCCTACCTGGCAACCGTATTCACCGGCCGCTGTCCCCGATGCAGGGAGGGCAAGGTGTTTGTTTCGAGGAATGCATACAGCAAGAACAGTGTGAAGATGCACGAAAAATGCCCCACCTGCGGGCAGCCCACGGAGATTGAAGTCGGATTCTATTACGGCACCGGCTATGTAAGCTATGCGCTCACCGTGGCATTGCTGATAGCCAGCTTTGTTGCCTGGAAAGTGCTGATCGGCATGAGCTTCTCCATAGATGATAACCGTATTTTTTACTGGATGGGTACCGCCTTTACCCTGCTGCTGGTATTGCAACCCGTGCTCATGCGTTTCTCCCGTATACTATGGCTCAGCTGGTTCGTATCCTACGACCCCCACTGGAAAAACCACCAACCCGAAACAGCCGAAAGAGCAAACAGGGAGCAGTCGAATAACTGGTGAAAAAAAAGTCAAAGGTCAAAAGTCAAAGGACAAAAGTCAAGGTGAAAGCTATTCACTACTTTGTCCTTTGACCTTTGACCTTTGACTTTTGACCTTTGACTTTTGACCTTTGACTTTTGATTTTCCCCCTCTCAATCCACAAACCTCGTCCACCCCTTCCACCATGATGCATCCACACCGGCTGCATCGCAGGCGCCGCGGAAGGTAACTGTGCGGAAGAAACCGGCAGACAGTTTGGGATCGGTGAAGCTGGCACCGGTAAGCACGGGCTGGTAACCGTTACTTCCACCGAAAGGAATGAAATCAGGACTTCCATAGCTGAACGGGTTGATCAGTTTTACATCCGATGTGTTGGTAAGCACATAGTTGCTGAAAGCGCTGTTGCTGAAACGGTTCTTCACAGAATCCGCATTCCAGTTATTGGTATTGGCAGATCCGGCAATGAACTGGTAAGATGCCGCATCCGTACCACTCACGGGACCACAGCCTGCTATCACGTTGTTCTTGAAACGCACTGTGCTGTCCATAACATTCAATTCTTCGGAGCGACCGTTGCGTGCATCGATGATCAGACCGGCGGGCCAGCCCATGATGATGGAATTGAAGATAGATATGCCGGAGTTACGGCGTATCTGTGCTGCACCCAGGTACAGCGAGTTGCCGTTGTTGGCCAGGGTAGCACGGGGACCGATGATGGTCATATTGCTGAACACAGCTTTTGTCTGCGGTGTATTGGTAGAGCCGTTAGGATCGTTATCACTTTCAAATGCTTCGCTCCTGGATATATCCGCAATGGCTGAATCGCGCAGCACAATACCAAACTGTACTTTTCCGCTGAAACCATTGTCGGTATCAAAATCATCATCCTGTGTTTTGTAAGCGATCAGGTGGCTGCAGTTTACGGTGCCGCCAAACCATTCGATGGCATCATCTTTTGCATAGGTAACCTGCACATAATCGATCACTGTTTTGCGGCCAACGGCTGCGAGGGTAAGGCTGTTGATCTCCTTATCGGGCTGGTAAGCATAGCCTGCATATTCAATGCGCACATAACGCAGCACACCTGAGCTGTCATCATCATTAGGTGAAGCGCCACCGCCCGCGATACCATCGCCGAAGGCATTATCGATACCGCCTTCCACCTGCAGGGTACCGGGTCCGCCGCCTGTACCTGTATATGTGGCGTTTACGCTGGCTTTACCGCAGATAACGATACCGCCCCAGTCGCCCGAGCGCGGAACGGGAGAGTTACTGGTAAATACGATAGGTTCATTCTGGTTGCCATCAGCCACCAGTTTGGCGCCGCGGGTAATTACGAGGGCGGCCACATTGGCGCCGGTATAATCTCCCTTAACGGTAACGCCGGGTTCTACTTTCATGGTGGCATTATTCACCATATACACCAATCCGCTTAGGATATAGTTGTTGCCTGCGCGCAGCACGGTGTCTTTATCGATCCTTCCTTTTAAAGTAATGGTCTGGCCGGTATTGCTGCCGTTGCCGTTATTGTTGCCATTGCCATTGTTTCCACTGCCATCGCTGTCCACTTCTATTTTGCGGCAGCTGGTGATCAATACACCTGCGGCAAGGGCTGTTAAGATGATTGTTTTTTTCATAATCAGGGTGTGTGTGTGATTAGTTGATTCTTTGATATATTGCTTGGTTGATGTATTGTCAGAAATTATATCCGAGTGTGATGCCTACTGTTGTTCCGGTTTTACGGGTGAGGCGATAGGGATCTTTGGATTTATCCAGTCGTGTATTGCCATCAGGGTTCTGGTAGAAATACAGTGTCTGGTTCAGTATATCCTGTATGTTGAAACGCAGTTCCGCTTTGTTCTTTGCGAATTTTTTCGTCAGCTGGAAATCCATTACCGGCCTGGATGATTCATAGATATCGGGCTGGTCAAGGCTACCTACAAAAGTTACCCTGCGGCCGATCTGGTTATACAGCAGTGTGGCGCTGAAACCCTGGGGTTCCAGGTCATACATAAGTGAAAGGTTCAGGAGATAAGGTGATTGTCCCTGCAGGGGCCTGTCAAGCGCCAGGTTGGCATCTTTCACGCGGCTGTGTATATAAGAAGCGTTGGCGGCGAAAGTGAAATTTTTCAGTGCTGTGGCAAAGTTCAGTTTCTTGCGGAACTCCATCTCCACACCAAATGCATTGGCACTCTCGGGGTTGGCGAAATTGAATACGCTGGCGCCGCCGCTGCCGAAGTTGTAGATCATTTCAATAGGCTTATCGAAATGTTTGAAGAAGACACCTGCCGTAAACACTTCTCCAGAGCGGGGATAGAGCTCATACCGCAGGTCAACATTCGTGATCTTGGTCCTCTGTAAGGAAGGTGAGCCCTGCACGGCAGCATTCAGTTCAAAATCGTAATACTGGAATGTAGACAGTTCCCTGAACTCAGGCCTTACCACGGTTTGAGAGGCAGAGAGGCGCAGGTTGGTGAGGTTATCGAGTTTGAAAGTAGCATTCAGTCCCGGCAAGAAATCCGTAACGCGGGAATGCACATGCCGCGGATCGGATTTCTTTACACTGCCGATCAGCTGGTCATAATCTTCTACCCGCACACCCCAGATCACACGCAATGCCCTGCTGAACTGGTTATCAAACTGTACATACCCTGCATTCAGGATGGTGTTTGCCAGGTAACGGTACAGGTTGCCTTTGATGGCATCGAATGCCAGCAGGTTGCTGGTGGGAGAGCCATCGCCGAAATTGCCGGGGGCGAAAACCTGTCCGGGCGACATCAGCCTCAGCGACACATTATCCCTGGGCAGGTAGATCGAAAAGGGTTTGGCATCGAACAGGCGGTCCTTCACCTGCAGCATGTATCCGCCTTTAACGGTTTGCCTGCTGCCAAAAGCATCGAATGTATACGACAGGTCGGCGCCGCCCGCATAAATATAATCGCTCAGGTTCTGGTAGAAACGGTTACCGCTTTTCTGTGAAAGCACATTCGATAACAGCAGCACATAAGGATTAGTGGCAGCAGAATTGTTTTTGAGATAATAGATCCTGCGCTGGTCGGGAATATATCCATCGAGCAGGTTAAAGGAACCATACCAGCGCAGCTTCAGCACATTGGGTTTGATGCTGTGCTCGCCTACGAGCTGTGAGTTCCAGAAAGTGTTCTGCTCAAAACCCAATTCATAACCGCGGGCGCTATCGAGCAAAGGATTACCATTACCCTCTACGCCAGTGCGCAGTGTGGTATAGTCCGATGCGTTGATATTGAAGAGAGATTTTATAGATACTTTATTGTTATTATCTATCTGCCAGGTAAGGTTGGCCAGCGCACCCCAGAGCACATCTGAACTGTAGCGGTCATCCGTAAAACTGAAATCAGGAGTGAAGGAACCGTTGCCGATAAAATTGAAACCGTTGTTGGTGCCTTTCAGGTAACGGCTGGATTTATTATAGGTAAGGCCGAATATGCCACCCAGTTTGCTGTTATTGCCTTTCAGGTTGGCTGTAAAACCACCACTCATCTGCAACTGCCCGTTCAGCCTGTTCAGACCGTTGTTCACAGATACATCCCAGATATTCGGAAATGATTTACCAATAACCGTTTTCTGTTGCGGCGTAAGCGCATCGAATGTGGCTTTAATGGTATAACCGGAGGGCAGGGAGCGGGTACCATCATCTATTCCCAGCCAGTCGGTTTTGCCGCCCTGGTAAGCATAGAAATCATGGTTCACAGACTGGGTGTTGAAGCCGGTACCCACCTGTATGTTGAAGAAATTTTTTGAAGGGATATCGCGCGTATTCACCTGTATCAGTCCGCCGGCCCATTCACCGGGCAGTTCGGGAACGAATGCTTTATTAATAATGATGTTATCGATCATGTTGGAAGGGATCTGGTCAAAGGAGAACGCTTTCCTGTCGGGCTCTGTGCTGCCCAGCTGGATACCGTTGATCATAGCCAGGTTATACCTTTCTGCGAGGCCGCGCACGATCAGGAATTTGCCTTCCTGTATACTGGCGCCGGGCGTGCGCTTCAGCACTTCACCTGTATTCTTATCAGGAGACCTGCGGATAGCTTCTGCAGATACTACCGAAGCAACGGTATTGGTATTTTTCTGGAAGGAGATCATGGCATTTACCGTTTCGCCGCGGGCGCCTGCACGGGCGGAACTTTTTACAGTAACATTTTCCAGCTGCATGCCGGCTTCTTCCATCACCACATCCACTGTTTCATCGTCACCGGCCCTGGCAACGGATATATCTGTTACTGTTTTCTCTTTATATCCCACATAAGAGAAGCTGATGGAATATTTTTTACCGGGTTCAATGGTAATGGCATAACGGCCATCCACATCTGTACGGCCATAGCCGGCGGCGGCCCCTGATATTTTAACGGTCACGCCGGTAAGTACCTCGTTTCTATTGTTGGTGACCTTACCGGTAATCCGGCTTTTCTGGGCAAGCGCAGAAAGGGATAATAAACAGAGAGAAAGTATCCAATAGCATTTCTTCACAGCAGAATTTTTTAATGCTGCGAAAGTATCCGGGATGTGTTACCGGAATGTTATGGCAATGTTATGTGGTGATTAAGAAACGGGAGAACGTGAGTGATCGTGAGAACGTGAGTGATCGTGAGTGATCGTGAGTAGTGAGTAGTTGTGAATGATATGGCAGTTCTTGGTCCCGTAGGGACCACCGCTTTGTAGCCCCAAAAAACAGAAATGTAATGGCAGCCCCGTAGGGAGCTGCCCCTGATCGGGTATTCCGATATTGATTTTGCGGTTCTGTAAACATCCGGACAAGGATTGCCCCTACCGGGGCAATGAAAAATCGCGCGTA
>DASVLZ010000283.1:0-2796 GCA_036384615.1 Sediminibacterium sp. | reverse complement strand
CCTGTATTCAGGTGATTGTAATACACAGGTATCTGCCCCACACTGTATGGGAATGATGCCGTGAGTTTGCCGGAAGGATTGTGCTCACCGAATACCACATCGGCCACTGCATTGCCTGCTTCCGTACCGCCAAACCATACATCCAGTATGGCGGGAATGTGTTTACTCTCCCAGTTCAGTGTCAACGGCCTCCCGTTGAACAGTACGAGTACGATCTTCTTTCCTGTTTTTGCAAGTGCCTGCAGCAGGTTGCGCTGGCTTTCGGGTATATCGATAGATGCGCGGCTGGATGATTCACCACTCATATCCGCTGCTTCGCCCACTACGGCTATCACCACATCTGCTTCACGGGCTACATCAACCGCTTCCTGCAGCATTTGTGCCGGGCTGCGTTTTTCTGTAGTATCTATTTCCATGCCCAATGCATTCGACCTTCTTACAAAAAGAGGATCGTCTGAAATATTGGCGCCTTTTGCATACAGTATGGTGGCTTTGCTGCCGATGGCATTCCTGATACCTTCCATTACGGTAACGGATTGCTGCCAGTCGCCTGATACACTCCAT
Source organism: Sediminibacterium sp. (assembly GCA_036384615.1). Lineage (GTDB taxonomy): Bacteria > Bacteroidota > Bacteroidia > Chitinophagales > Chitinophagaceae > Sediminibacterium. Next base: position 2,232 of record DASVLZ010000283.1, on the reverse strand, counting down.
GTGCCGAGCATATTTCTCCTGCTGTCTGCAAGCGGCCCTATCACGGCTATCTTTCCTGTTTTCTGCAGCAGAAGCAATTGTCCTTCGTTCTTCAGCAGAACAAAAGAACGTGCTGCGGCATCCCTTGCTGCCATGCGGTTGGCGGGTGTCATGATCTCCGATGCGCGTGATGCACTGATGCCGCGGTAAGGATCATCAAAGAGCCCCAGCTTGTATTTCGCTTCGAGCACACGGCGGCAGGCATCGTCTATTTCTTTCTGTGTAACCTTTCCTTCCTGCAATGATTTTTTCAATGTGTTCAGCAATCCTTCTCCCACCATATCCATATCCAGCCCCGCTTTCAATGCCAGTGCCGATACGGTTTGCAGGTCGCCCATGCCATGGGCCATCATTTCATTGAGGGATGTATAGTCGGATACCACGAATCCTTTGAAGCCCCATTGCCTGCGCAGCAGGTCTGTGAGCAGCCAGTGGTTACCCGTTGCCGGTATGCCATCGATCACGTTGAAGGAACTCATTACGCTGCCCACGCCTGCATCTACCGATGCTTTATAGGGAAGCAGGTATTCGTTGTACATGCGCACGCGGCTCATGTCTACCGTATTGTATTCACGTCCGCCTTCTGCCGCGCCATAGAGTGCAAAATGTTTTACGCAGGCCATCAGCGTGGTAATGTCTTTCAGGTTATTATCCCTTCCCTGGTAACCGTGTACCATGGCCCGGGCTACCTGTGCGCCGAGAAAGGGATCTTCCCCTGCACCTTCGGCGATCCTTCCCCAGCGCGGGTCGCGGGCTATATCCACCATAGGGGAAAATGCCCAGCTGAGGCCATCGGCACTCGCTTCTTTTGCCGCAATGCGTGCGGTCTTTTCTATCAATGCCGTATCCCAGCTGCACGATAATGCCAGCGGTATGGGAAAAGTGGTTTTATGGCCATGTATCACATCCATACCAAAGATCATCGGTATTTTCAGGCGGCTCTGGTTTACTGCCAGTTCCTGCGCCTTGCGTATCCGCTCTGCACCTACGATACCGAAGAGCCCGCCTACATTTCCTTTTTTGATCTTGGATTCCACACCGGTGCTTACTACCGAACCGGTAACCGCAGCACCGCCGGGTATGAGCAGGTTCAGCTGCCCGATCTTTTCTTCAAGCGTCATTTTCTGCATCAGGCCGCTCACGAAGCGGTTCATCTTTTCGGTTTCCCTGTCCTGTGCCAACAGTTGCAGGCTGATGCAGCAACATAATACAAGCGTTATTTTTCTGAACATGTTATGCAATTATATTGTTGATGATGGTTGATTAAGGGCGCAAAAGATACGCATTTCCACCGATTGTGATTTTTTGCAATACCTTTAAGATTATGTGTACCGGCGGAACCCGCTGGTGAATGATGCACTATGGGCAATCCTTTCACTTTTTTTCCGGCCGATTCCCATATCCGGCTGCTGGCAAGTGGTAATTCTCTTGACTTTATGCCACCGGGCAACCTGTTGTGGGGAGTTGCGATACTGGCGTTTCTTCTCGTCATCACCATAACGGCTATCTATGTTATCCTCTGGCGGAAAAAAAGACACCATTTCTATAAACTTGAGATCAACAGGGATATCGAGAACTGGATCTCACATATCCTGCTGGAAGAGACCGGTACGGATATACCCATTTCCGACAATATATACCGCCTGTTGAAGAACAGGGAAGTAAAACAATACCTGATCGATGAACTCGTAAAATGCAAACGGAATTTCTCAGGCAGCGCCGGCAATACCATTGTAGGCTTATATGAACGGCTCGACCTGAAAAAAGAATCCGTTAAGAAAAGCAGGAGCCGGAAATGGTTCATCAAGGCACGTGGCATACAGGAGCTGTACCTGATGAACCAGATGGACATGCTCACCACTATTTACAAAAACACCAATAACAGCAATGAATTTGTACGGATGGAGGCACAGACAGGTGTGATCTATATGACGGGTTTCGCCGGTCTGCGTTTCCTCGATGTGATCGCTTATCCGCTAACCGAATGGCAGCAGATAAAACTGCTGGAGCAGCTAAGGCTTACACAGAAAAAAGAAGATATCACAGCAAATATTCCAGGCTGGCTGCGCTCGAAAAATGATACCGTGATCATTTTCGTGCTGAAACTCATTACTGATTACCAGTATTTCCAGATGAAGGACGAAGTGGTGTATTGCCTCACCCATCCCAATGAAAAGGTAAGAACGCAGGCGG
>DASVLZ010000282.1:0-3591 GCA_036384615.1 Sediminibacterium sp. | reverse complement strand
CCTACCCCTTCCAGCATACCGCTGGTTCCTTCGCGGTTACTACCCAGCGGCTCTACGCCCATGCCGGTAACTCCGCAGAAATGGCTTTTCAAACAATCCATAGACTATTCCATTTCCCTCAATTATTCGGTACTGGATTTTGCCAGCCGCAACAGTGATCAGCTGTTGTATAATATGTACCGGATGGGCCGCAATTCCATAGAGCGCGGCAGTAAGGATTTCTGGACACTGTCGCCCAAACGCATTGCAGAGATCAACCGCCTGCAGCAGGCAGAACAGCAGCGCAATGGTAATACGGCGCGCGGCGGACAGAGCGGCGGTTTCGGCGGTAATAATGTGCCCCTGCGTTTTTACGACAGCGCTTTTAAAAACCCTGATACCAGGGATCCGCGTGGATTTATCATATCTGCCGATCAACCCGATTTTCCTACTGCTGTTAAATTCCTGAATGCACTGATCAGAACGGGTGTGCTGGTGCAAAAAGCCACGGCGGCATTTACGGTGAACGGCAAATCGTATCCTGCAGGATCTTACGTGGTAAAAACAGACCAGGCATTCCGGCCGCATGTAATGGATATGTTCGAGCCGCAGGACCACCCCAACGATTTCCAGTATCCCGGCGGCCCTCCCATACCTCCTTATGATGCAGCCGGCTGGACACTTGCCTACACCATGGGTATACAGTTTGACAGGGTGCTGGATGCTTTTGACGGGCCATTCCAGCGTGTGCCTTACGGCGAGGTACAATCTGCTGTTGCTCACATGCCCTCTGGCGGTGCGGGGTATGTGCTCAACGCGCAATCCAACAGTTCCTATGTTACCGCCAATGACCTGCTGAAAGAAGGTGCGGATGTGTTCCGCGTTACAGAAGCTGTGCCCGGCAACAGCATCGGCTCTTTCTTTGTGCCTGCTACGGCAAAGTCTAAAGCCATCATCACTAAAAATAATACCGAGCTGGGCCTGCAGGTAAGTACTGTGGCAAAACGTCCTGCATCCATGCAGAAGATCGCGCCTGCACGTATTGCTTTATGGGATGTATATGGCGGATCCATGCCTTCGGGATGGGTGCGTTTTATTATGGAGCAATACCATTATCCCATAGATGTGGTTTATGCGAAGGACATCGATACCGGCAATCTACGCTCCAAGTATGATGTGATCATTTTTGTGGATGGCGCCATTCCGCCTGTACCCGGTGCGGGAAACCAGCGCGGCTTTGGTTTTGGCGGGCAGAATAATAATACCGTGGATATACCCGAAGAATTCAGAGGACGCATAGGCAGGCTCAGTGCCGACAAATCCATTCCCGAGCTGCGCAAATTCATAGAAGACGGCGGTAAAGTGATTACTATCGGTTCCAGCACCAACCTGGCATACCATCTTAACCTGCCGGTGAACAATGCACTGCTGGAATTGGTAGATGGGCAGCCGCGCCGGTTGCCGAATGAAAAATACTATATACCCGGCAGTGTGCTGCGGGTAAACATAGACTCAACCGATGCAGCGGCCTGGGGTATGAATACAGAAGCGGATGTATATTTTGATGCCAGCCCGGTATTCAATATCGCACCCGAGGCCAACTCGAAAGGCATTGTAAAACCCATCGCCTGGTTTTCGACCGATAAACCACTGCGCAGCGGATGGGCCTGGGGACAGTCGTACCTGAAAGACGGCGTTACCGCATTCGTAGCCAGGCTTGGTAAAGGAAAACTGTATGCTTTCGGCCCCGAGATCACTTTCCGCGCGCAAACACACGGAACGTTTAAGTTATTGTTTAACCAGTTGTATGAGGAATAAGGGAATAGTTGGCAGGTTGATAAGTTGATAAGGATTACCATCAACCTATCAACTTGTCAACCTATCAACTAAACCCCGTACCTTTCCAAAAAAACATGGCTGTTTACGATACAATGGTGGATGCTTTGAATGGGTTGAAGTCGCGCGGGTTTACCACGGATTTCAATATGGCGTTTGATTCGTTGCAGTGTGCTGCTACCGGCATATGCCTGCGGCCCGAGGAGTTTGAGATCGTGGAACATTACCGCTTCGAAGGTGAAACCAATCCTTCCGATTCAAGTGTGGTGTATGGCATTGCTTCGAAAGATGGTAAAATGAAGGGCGTGCTGGTAGATGCATACGGTACTTACAGCGAGGCTGCCAGTGACGATATGATCCGCAAATTATCCATACATGAAACACCGGGCAGGTAGCTTTACCGCTATAAGCACCATTCATTCCGCTCACTTAAACATGTAGTGTATGCTGCATCGCAGGCGTTTTCTGCAATTAGGCTCACTGGGCCTTGGTTCTTTTTCTTTCAAAGGTTTTGCCGCTACCGGCGGCGCCATACGCAAACCTCTTGTGATCTCTACCTGGAAGGAAGGCATCAAAGCCAACCAGGCTGCATGGCAGGTGCTGCGCAACGGCGGCCATGCCCTCGATGCCGTGGAAAAAGGTGTGATGGTTACCGAGGCTTCACAGAATTGCTGTGTGGGCCTGGGCGCCAACCCCGACCGCGATGGCATTGTAACCCTCGATGCAAGCATCATGGATGATAAAGGCAATTGCGGCAGCGTGGCTTTCCTGGAAAGGATCAAACATCCTATTTCCGTTGCGCGCAGGGTAATGGAGCAAACACCGCATGTGATGCTGGTGGGAGAAGGCGCACAGCAGTTTGCCGTGCAGCAGGGCTTTCCGCTGGAGCCTGCTAAATTATCGCCGGACGCAGAAAAGAGTTACCGGGAATGGCTGAAGCAAAGTGAATACAAACCCGTTATCAATATTGAAAACTCAGGGCATACTTCCATGGCTTTTCCGCCGAAGAAATTGGGTAATGGCGACTGGAATCATGATACCATCGGCATGGTAGCCATAGATGCACACGGCAATCTCAGCGGCAGCTGCACTACCAGCGGTATGGGTTTTAAAATGCGCGGGCGCGTGGGAGATTCTCCTATCATTGGCGCGGGGCTTTTTGTTGATAACGAAATAGGCGCGGCCACAGCCACGGGGCAGGGAGAAGATGTGATCCGCATCTGCGGCTCGCACATTGTGGTGGAACTGATGCGCCAGGGACTTACACCGGAGAATGCCTGCAAGGCTGCTGTGGAACGCATTATCCGCATCAAAGGCAGCAAGGCAAAAGAGATACAGGTGGGCTTTATAGCTATCAACAAACAGGGCGGGTACGGCGGCTACTGCATACAGCAGGGCTTCGACTTTGCCGTTTGCTATGCGGATGATACCAATTTTATGGTGCCGGGGAAGTATGTTCTTTGAGGGTTATTGGCTTTTAATTATTGGATTTTAGCTATTGGCCATTAGCTTTTAGCTATTTTTTAGGGGTGATATCATCTCCCTTTTAAATTTTGACTTTTATCGTATGCTTGAAATAGCCACTTTCAATATGCTCTCCGCCCTGCAGGCTGCAGGCGCCGGAGCCGGCAGGATCGAACTTTGTGAGAACCCTCTGGAAGGAGGCACCACTCCTTCATATGGTACACTGAAAGCAGCGAGGGAAAATATATCTATTCCGGTATTCCCCATCATTAGGCCCAGGGGCGGTGATTTCCTGTATTCAGATGCAGAGTT
>DASVLZ010000281.1:0-5888 GCA_036384615.1 Sediminibacterium sp. | reverse complement strand
CAAAAGCACTCCCAGCGGGTGGCTGAACAGGGCTGTGGGATTGATGGGGCATGATGCTTCCCCTTTTCAGGCGGTAAGCATTACCAGTGCCATGCCAAGGAGTTTGTATGGCGATAATGAATCCTTAGCTATCAACAACCTGCAGGAATTTGCGATACAGATGCGCGGCAACCCGTTTGCATCGAACCTCGCATCTCGATCATTTGAGCAACTGTACGACCAGACATCCAGCCAGATCCTCAATAAAACAGGAAGGGAAAGTTTTGATGCGATGAAGATGCTGAACGTGAACAACATCAAAAACTACCAGCCTGCACCCGGCGTGGTGTATCCTAACACGGCATTGGGCAATTCCCTGAAACAGATCGCTATCCTCATCAAGATGAACATCGGCCTCGAAGTGGCTTTCGCAGAAAGCGGCGGATGGGAAACGCATTTTAATCAGGGAACTGCCAATGGCTCTCTTGCCCGCAACCTGAAAGATTTCAGCGACAGCATTGCGGCTTTCTGGAAAGACATGGATGCTTACCAGGATGATGTAACCGTGATGACGATGACCGAGTTCGGCCGCACAGCCCACCAGAATGGCACCGGCGGCACCGATCATGGCCGCGCCAGCTGTACATTTGTACTGGGTAATGATGTGCAGGGCGGCAAAGTGTATAACAATATCAAAACCCTGGCTAAAGAAGACCTGGAAGACGGCCGCGACCTTCCTGTAAGTACCGATTTCCGTTCAGTCTTCAGCTCTGTAGCGAATGCCCACCTCAACATCCACAACAACCAGAAATTGTTCCCGGGATGGGATGGAACAGCATTGGGAATAATGAACAGATGAACAAGGAATATCGAATGTCGATCGGATTTCTTACTTTATTTCGACATTCGTTAATCGATATTCATTATTCGGTATTATTCACACTATCGTTACCTCAATCCCGAGACCTTTCAGAATATTTACCGTGTGGGATGAGATACCTGAGTCGGTGATGACCTGTTGTACATCTTCCAGCTGGCATATTTTGGCGTAGCCCCTGCGGCCGAACTTGGAGGAGTCGGCGAGAACGATGGTTTTCTGGGCTACCCGTATCATCTTACGGTTCAGTTGCGCTTCGCCTGCATTGGTGGTGGTGAGCCCGAACTCCACATCGATGCCATCCACCCCTAAAAAAAGTTTGCTGCAGGAAAAATCATCCAGCACACGTTCTGCATACAGGCCGGTTGCGGAAACAGAGCTCTTGCGCAGCATGCCGCCCAGTTGCAATACTTCCGTTTCGGCGTGGTGGATCAATGCTGCGGCCACATGCAGTGCGGCAGTGATCACGGTAAGGGAGCCTTCGGGTTTAATATGCGAAGCCAGCATCTGCGCCGTGGTACCCGAGCCAATGATGATACTGTCGTTCACCTCTATCAGCGCCGCCGCTGCGCGGGCAATATTTTCTTTCTCCGTTACATTGATCTTCTCTTTTTCGTTCACAGACCTGTCGCTCGTATACGGATTCTTCAATGTGCCGCCGCCATGCGTGCGATAGAGAAGATGCTTATCCTCCAGCAGTTTCAGGTCTTTTCGAATGGTTACGGAAGAAACTTTCAACTCCTTGCAGAGATCCAGCACGGCCACGCTGCCTTCTTTCTTCAGCTTTTCCAGAATATGTTCATGGCGCGAGGTAAGATTACTCATATGGCAGAACGGGTTGGTATGATCAAAAATACTACTATATATCTGAAAAGCAAGCTATTAGAGGATATTCCAAGCTGTTTCAAAATATTTTATTTGATTTCTGTTGTAAAATTAAAAAGGCTTATTTACTTTCATTTAAGATTTTTATTTATTTCAAAATGTTTCATATTGAAATAAATCGAAAGCTGCAAACCAGAATTTTTTCGGATGACAGAGGCAAACATGAACAGGGAACAGTGGCTTGAACGGTTAACCGACAGCTCGGCTGTATGGGATATTATTGTTATCGGCGGCGGCGCCACGGGATTGGGTGCGGCGCTCGAAGCGGCTTCCAAAGGCTACAAAACTTTGCTGCTGGAACAATCGGATTTTGCCAAATCCACTTCCAGCAAAAGCACCAAACTGGTACACGGCGGTGTACGCTACCTGGCACAGGGTGATGTGGGCCTGGTACGTGAAGCCAGCATTGAAAGAGGATTGCTGCACAGGAATGCATCGCACCTCGTGCGCAACCAGCACTTCATTATACCGGTATACAGTTTCTTCGACAGGATAAAATACACCATTGGTCTTAAGCTGTACGATTGGATATCGGGCCGCATGAGCCTGGGTTCTTCCGTTTTTATTTCCCGCAGCGAAACGCTGGCGCAACTGCCCGGAATCAAATCGCATGGCCTGGTGGGAGGTGTGCTGTATCATGACGGGCAGTTTGACGATTCAAGGCTGGCCATCAACCTGGCCCAGACCATTTTTGAGAAAGGTGGATGTGCGCTCAACTATATCACCGTTACCGGCCTGCTCAAATCTTCGGGCAGGGTAGCGGGAGTTACTGCCACAGATATGGAAACAGGCAAACGCTATTCCATCAAAGCAAAAGCAGTGATCAACGCCACCGGTGTATTTGTGGATGATATCCTGAAGATGGATAATCCCGCCGCAGGCAAAAGCATCTGTGTAAGCCAGGGAGTACATATTGTGCTCGACAGGAAATTCTTTCCTTCAGATCATGCATTGATGATCCCCAAAACCACGGATGGCCGCGTGCTGTTTGCCGTACCCTGGCACGATAAGGTAGTGGTGGGCACTACCGATACGCCCGTGGAAAATGCAAGCCTGGAGCCGGTGGCACTGGAAAAAGAGATACAGTTTATGCTGCAGACAGCAGGCACCTACCTGGTAATGCAACCCAAACGGTCTGATGTGAAGAGCGTGTTTGCGGGACTGCGGCCCTTAGCTGCGCCGCAGGGAGAGGGACAAAAAACAAAAGAGATCTCGCGCAGCCATAAGATCATCGTTTCTGAATCCATGCTCTTTACCATCCTGGGGGGCAAATGGACTACTTATCGCAAAATGGGCGAAGACCTGGTAAGCCGCATAGAGAAAGAACTGGAATGGAAACAACTGCCTACCGCTACCACAGACCTGCTGATACATGGTGCAGACGACCACACAGACTGGAATGATCCGCTTTACTATTACGGTTCTGACCTCAAGCAATTAAAAGCCACGATGAACGGGCACAGGGAGCATTGGTTAAGTGAAGGGCTTCATATACACGAAGCGCAGGTGCAATGGGCAGTGGATCATGAAATGGCCAGAACGGTGGAAGATGTACTGGCACGCCGCACCAGGGCACTGCTGCTCGATGCAAAAGAGAGCAGCCGCATAGCCCAGCCTGTTGCAGTGCTGATGGCAGCAGCATTGAAAAAAGATGCTGCGTGGATTGATCAGCAGGTGCATTCGTTCCAGGAACTGGCAACGCATTACCAACTGAACTGACTGGAGCTAATGTTATGATTATATGATGTGTTGCGAATACAGTTTTTAAACAGGGCGCACAGAATATCTTGCCGCCCGGTTTGAAAAAAATAAATGAGAAACATTCAACCCGCTATAAACAACCCTTCTTATGAGTAAACATTTGACCGTTCAGGGAAAAAGAAAAACAGGAAGTATGCTGCTTCTCTGTTTTCTGTCTTTTCTGCTCGCAATACAACTGCCGGCCCAGCAAAAAAGGCTGAGTGGTAAAGTGGTGAGCGCTTCCACGAACAAACCCATTCCCAATGCCACCATATCCGTAAAAGGCTCTGCAGGCCGCAACACGGTTACTGATGATATGGGCGGGTTTGCCATCAACATCAGCTCCGGTGAAACACTGGTGATATCATCCGTGAATCACCAGACCAGGGAAGTAAAGTATACCAACCAGGTAGTGCTCACCGTTCAGTTGGAAGAAAGAGTGGAGCAATTGCAGGATGTAGTGGTAACGGCCCTCGGCATCAGGCGCGAACAGAAAGCGCTGGGATATGCTGTAGGTAAAGTAAATAACGAACAGCTAACGGATGCCGTGGCCAATAACTGGTCAAATGCATTGCAGGGCAAAGTAGCCGGCCTCAACATCATCAAATCCGGCGGCGGTCCCGCAGGATCCAACAGGATCGTATTGCGCGGAGAAAATTCATTGTCGGGCGGCGGCGAAGCGCTGATCGTGATCGATGGTGTGATCGTGAGCGGCAGCAGCGGTAAACTCACCGGCAACAAGGGCAGCGGCTCTTACCTGGATTCCGATTCCCCCACCGACTTCGGCTCATCGCTGAATGATATCAACCCCGAAGACATTGAAAGCGTTACCATACTGAAAGGCCCCGGAGCTGCCGCGCTCTACGGATCACGCGGTGCGAATGGCGCTATCATGATCACAACAAAATCGGGCAGGTCAGGGCAGAAAGGACTGGGCGTTACGTTTAACTCGAATGCCATGTTCGAATCTGTATCCCGCTGGCCCGATTATCAATATGAATACGGACAGGGCGCTGCAGGACAGGATACCTGGTATTCTTATAATGCAACAGCAGACGGAGCCAGCACACGTAGTACCAGTTCTGCATGGGGTCCTAAATTTGATGGACAGAGTTATTTTCAATATGATCCGGTAACACGCACAACCGGTGCACAACGCACACCCTGGGTGGCATATCCCAATAACCGCAAGGATTATTTCCGCACGGGACAAACCTATACCAACAGTGTTTCGATAGAAGGTGGCAACAACAGCGGAACTTATGCGCGCTTCTCTTACACCAATCTCAAAGACAGCTGGATCATACCCAATACAGGATATGGCAGAAATACAGTGGCATTGTCTGTAAACCAGAAAGTATCGGATAAGCTCACGCTGGCAACAAAGGTGAACTATACCAACCGCAACAGCGATAACCTGCCGTCTACCGGTTACAACAACCAGTCGATCATGTATTTTATCCGGGGCATGACTCCGAATATGGACATCAACTGGTTCAAGGAATACTGGGCGCCGGGGCAGGAGGGTATCCTGCAGACAAGGCCATTCAGCAGCCTGCTCGATAACCCTTATTTGCAGGCGTATGAAATGCTCAACAAATCCAACAGGAATGGTGTGGTAGGTAATGTATCGGCAACGTATAATGTTACCAAAGAACTGAGCCTGATGGCCCGCGCCTCGCTCGATTTCTCTGCGGAAGCACGTTCACAGCAACGTCCCAAGAGCACCAACAAGTTTGCCGATGGCATGTATCGTACACAGAATATTTATGCGCAGGAACTGACAACAGATTTCCTGGCGAGGTATTCACACAAGTTCAATAAGGATTTTGATATGACTGCTTCTGTCGGCGGCAGTGCGTTAAAGAATAAATATATACGCGATGAACTGCGTGCAGACAAGCTGTTGTATCCCAACATCTACACATTCGCCAACAGCAAAGTAGTACCGGTGGCATTGCCTTACCGCTCACAGTACGCGGTGAACAGCCTGTATGGACTGGCGCAGTTCAGCTACAAAAACAAATACTTCCTCGATTACACCGGCCGTAATGACTGGACCAGTGTACTGGCAACGCCAGTATCCATCGGTAATTCATCTTTCTATTACCAGTCAATCAACGGAAGCGTGATCCTTTCCGATGTGTTCAAGCTTCCTTCGGTGATCAATTTCCTGAAGCTGCGTGCTTCCTATTCATCAGTGGGCAGCGGCGGTACGGATCCTTACCTGACTGCGTATGTGTATAATGCCACGCTGTTCCCTTCAGGTTTATCCAACCCTACTTCCATTGCCAACCCCGATCTGCGGCCCCTGCGTACGATCAGTAAAGAAGTGGGCCTGGAAACAAGGTTATTCAAGGGAAGGCTTTCGCTGGATGTGGCTTTGTATGAAAACAATACCAATGAC
>DASVLZ010000280.1:0-2567 GCA_036384615.1 Sediminibacterium sp. | reverse complement strand
GGGTATATTTGCACCCGGAGACAATATGCAACAACTCAATTTTTTTCGGAACAAACTCAAAATGGCCAGGCTGCTGATGATCACAGCCATACTGCTGATCACGGCATTCCAGTCGTACTGGGTTAGCCGTTTGTACAGGGAAGAAAAGGAAGGCATAAAAAAAGAGGCCAACAATATTTTCCGTGATGTGGTGTATAACCTGCAGGCAGAAAGGTTCCGTAAAGATTCACTGGTATTCCGCGGCACAGGCGGACCGAATATTTTTGTGCATAATGTACTTAATGCATTCAGGAAAGGCGTACAGGAAAGTAAACGGGATTCAGGAATACAAATTACTTCCGACAGCATAAGCAGTTTTTCGCTTGTTGTAGGAAAAAACAAAGACAGTGCTTCCAGGCATAACAGGATGTATGTACGCAGCGGAACGATCCCGAAAAATATGGAAGGGCTGATCAGCTACCAGCAGGGTGATGGCAGGCCGCCGGATTCTGCCATGCTGCGTAAGCTATCGGCACAGATGGGAATGGGAGTGAGTATAGTGGTTCAGGGAGATAAAAATCCCGATTCCATCATGCGTGAATTGCAGCGCAGGATGCCTGTAACCGGTAAAGTTACCGAAAGGGCAAAGCCTGTATGGGTGCCTGTTCCGAAAGAAAAGGAAGACAAACGCATAATGAAAGGCAATATGCGCTTTGATTTTGCCTACCCCGAAAAAACCATTGTAAGAATGCTTACCAGTGGCAAGGTGCTTGATGACAGCATCCCGGTTTCAAGGCTCGATTCGGCTTACCGGAAAGAGCTTAACAAAGTCAATATCCCGCTCGCTTTTTCCATTCACACAGGTAAAGATGATTCGTTGCACCGGAAAGATACACTGGCTGCCGGCAGTTATGCCACACGGCCTGCATCGGTAGGTTTTATCAAACCGTACTGGTACCAGGCAGCTTTTGAAGACCCTGCCGCATTGCTTGTAAAAAGGGTATCGCCACAGATATTGTTCTCCCTTTTTCTTGTGGCATTCACCTCCGTTACCTTCCTCTTTCTCTACCGCAACCTTGCCGAGCAGCGGAGGCTTACGGAAATGAAGAACGATTTCATCAGCAACATCACCCATGAACTGAAAACGCCTATTGCCACCGTAAGCGTGGCCGTGGAAGCCCTGCGCAATTTCGGCGGCATGCAAAACCCCGAGCGTACCAAAGAGTATCTCGATATTTCAGCGGCTGAATTGCAGCGGCTGGGACTGCTGGTAGATAAAGTGCTCAAGCTATCCCTCTTCGAGAACAGGGCGCTGGAACTGAAAAAAGAAAACTTCGACCTGAAAGACCTGCTGCAGGAAGTGGTGAACACCATGCGGCTGCAGTTTGAGAAACACCATGCCATCCTGAACATGGAGGTACAGGGCAGTTATTTTATGGTGCATGCCGACAGGCTCCATATCACCAGCGTGATCTATAACCTGCTGGATAATGCCCTTAAATACAGCACCGGCAAACCCGAAATTTCCGTTTTACTGAAGCATGATACAGACAATGTACAGCTTTCTGTTTCCGACAAAGGCATAGGCATACCGCAGGCATTCAGGAACAGGATATTCGACAAATTTTTCCGCGTGCCCACAGGCGATCACCACAATACCAAAGGCTATGGCCTCGGCCTCAGCTATGTGGCCGGTGTAGTGGAAAAACATGGAGGCAATATTGAAGTGGTGAGCGAAGAAGGTAAAGGAAGTACATTTACCGTAAAACTGCCGATAGCATGAGCATAAAAGTGTTGTACGTGGAAGATGAGTTATTCCTGGGCAAGATCGTAAAGGAAACACTGGAAACCCGCGGGTTCGAAGTGGTCATGGAAAGCGATGGCGCCGATGTGGTACGCACATTTGAAGATGAACAGCCTGATATCTGCATACTGGATGTAATGCTCCCAGGCAAAAGCGGGTTTGAGATAGCGGAAGAAATACGTAAGATCAACGATGATGTGCCCGTGATCTTCCTCACCGCCAAAACACAAACGGATGATGTGGTGCACGGCTTTCGCATAGGTGGCAACGACTATATCCGCAAGCCCTTCAGCCTGGAAGAACTGATCGTGCGGATAGAGAACGTGCTTCGCGTAAAAAAAGAAACACCTGTTGCGATCACCGGAGATGCCATCAGCCTGGGCAGGTACCAGTTCCATATCAATAAACAGGTACTCTCATCCCCGAAAGAAGAACGCAAACTTTCTTACCGCGAGAGCGAACTGCTCAAATACCTTTTCCAGAACCGCGATAATGTGATCGACCGCCGCGACCTGCTCAACCATATCTGGGGCAACGACTCCTTCTTCAACAGCCGCAACCTCGATGTATACATCACCAAAATACGCGGTTACCTCAAAGACGACCCCGCCCTCGAGATCATTACCATCAAAGGGGTAGGCTATCGGTTTGTAATAGCATAGCAGCCTCCCGTAGTGTACTGCCTACTGATTTCCCGGACAGGAAGATTTCCGCCTTTGCGCAGTATTAACAAGGTACCCACCAGCGGTCATAAATACAAGTGTTTTACTGATATCCCATACAT
>DASVLZ010000279.1:0-6033 GCA_036384615.1 Sediminibacterium sp. | reverse complement strand
GACAAACGTAATGTAAGTCATTATGCTGCTTCAGAAAGAGAGAAGTACGACAAAGTGTACGACAACACTTTCGTTCAGATCGAAGACGGCGAGATCATCAGAGGCGGTGTAGCTGCCATGACCAAAACAGACGTGGTAGTGAACATCGGCTTCAAAAGTGATGGCCTGGTTTCATTGAACGAATTCCGCGATGTACCCGGACTGAAGATCGGTGATGAAGTGGAAGTGATGGTGGTTGAGAAGGAAGACCGCAACGGTAACCTGCACCTCAGCCGCAAATCTGCACGCATCTTCCGCGCATGGGAGAGGATCGTGGAAGTACACAAGACCGGAGAAGTCATTACCGGTACCGTTACCAGCAAAACAAAAGGCGGTCTTATCGTAGACGTGTTCGGCATGGAAACCTTCCTGCCCGGTTCACAGATCGATGTAAAGCCTGTTACGGATTACGACCAGTTCGTGGGCAAGACCATGGAGTTCAAAGTGGTGAAGATCAACGAAGCCATCAAGAATGCTGTGGTATCTCACAAAGCCCTGATCGAAAGCGATATCGAAGCACAGCGTGCAGAGATCATGAGCAAACTCGAGAAAGGCCAGGTACTCGAAGGCGTGGTGAAGAACATCACCGACTTCGGTGCATTCATGGACCTGGGCGGCCTGGACGGTCTGCTCTATATCACCGATATTTCATGGGGCCGTATCTCTCACCCGAGCGAAGTGGTGAAGCTGGACCAGAAACTGAACGTGGTGGTACTCGATTTCGACGACGACAAGAAACGCATCAGCCTTGGCCTGAAGCAGCTGACCCCGCACCCGTGGGATGTGCTGCCTGAAGGACTGGCAGAAGGTTCTGTGGTGAAAGGCAAAGTAGTGAATATCGAAGACTACGGCGCATTCCTCGAAATACAGCCTGGCGTAGAAGGCCTGGTACACGTATCAGAGATCACATGGGCCAATACCCCCATCAACGCGAAGGAATTCTTCAAACTGGGTGATGAATACGAAGCCAAAGTGGTTACCCTCGATAAAGATGCGCGCAAGATGAGCCTGAGCATTAAACAAATGACACAGGATCCCTGGAGCACTATCGAGACCAAATTCCCCGAAGGCAGCAAGCACAAAGGACTGGTGAAGAACATCACTCCTTATGGTGTATTCGTAGAGCTGGAACCCGGCATCGGCGGTATGATCCATATCAGCGACCTGAGCTGGCTGAAACGCTTCAATCACCCCACGGATTATACAAAAGTGGGCGAGCAGATTGATGTGATCATCCTGAGCATCGATAAAGACAACCGTAAGCTGCAACTGGGCCACAAACAGCTGGAAGAAGATCCCTGGAATGCCCTGGAAGACACTTTCGCTGTGGGCACCATCCACGAAGGCACCGTTATCCGCAAGGATGAAAAAGGCGCCATCGTACAGATGCCTTACGGACTCGAAGGTTTTGCACCCAACCGCCACCTCAACAAGGAAGACGGCAAACAGGTACAGGCCGATGAGACCGCACAGTTCATGGTGATCGAGTTCGACCGCAATGAAAAGCGCATCGTATTAAGCCATGCCCGCATCTGGGAACAGCATGAAGCGGAAACCCGCGAAGCTGCCAAGAAAGAGGCAAAAGCGGAATCCGAAAGCACCCGCAAAGCGGTGAAGAACATCCAATCCAAAGTGGAAAAAACCACTCTTGGTGACCTGGGCGCCCTGGCCGAAATCAAAGCCAAGCTCCAGGAAGGAGAGAACGACAATAAATAAGCTGTCATCTCTATAGCAAAAGCCATCCTGCGGAGCAGGATGGCTTTTTTGGCCTTTGGCTGTTAGCTAATGGCCAACAGCCAATAGTCAATAGCTTTTCCTCCCTTTTTGCTATTTCTTAACGAATCCGCACTACAAACCGGCCTCACTAATGCATAAATTGCCCGCAATTAACTAATTTTGCCCCCTTGTATGAATAATAGGATCGCCCTGTTTCTTGTATTGCTCACGGTTCTGGCCACTTCCTGCTCCAGCAGGTTCGGCAAGATCCTGAAGAGCAAGGATTATGAGTATAAATACAAAATGGCGGAGCAATACTATGCCAACAAGAAGTATGTATACGCACAGCAGCTCTTTGAAGACATATTCCCGTATGTAAAGGGTACCCCCCGCTACGAGGATATGTATTATAAACTGGCTTACGCCTATTATTACCAGAAGGATTATGCCAATGCCGAGAACCTGTTCAAAAGCTTCGTGGAGAACTTCCCCACCAGCACCAGGAACGAGGAATGCGATTATATGCGTGCCTATTGCTATTACAAGCAATCACCCAAAGTGGAGCTTGACCAGACCAATACCAATAAGACCATGCAGCTGATGCAGGCCTTTATCAACACGCATCCCAACTCTGCAAGGGCGGCTGAAGCGGCCAATATTATTGACCTCTGCAGGGATAAGCTGGAACTGAAAGAATATAAAAGCGCGGAACTGTATTATAACCTGGGTTACTATAAAGCCGCGGCCATAGCTTTCGGCACTGTTTCGGAAAACTTTCCCGATTCAAAGAAAGCAGATGAATACAAACTCCAGGTGATCAAGGCATATTACCGCTACGCGGAGATGAGCCTTCTGGAAAAGCAGACAGAGCGTTATGAAAAAGTGATGAGCGAGTGCAATGAATTTGTGGAACGCTTTACCGACAGCAAGTTCCTCGAAGAAGTGAACAAATACAAAACAGAAACCAATAACATTTTAAAAAACCTGAAGAATGAGCAAACTAAGAAGACAGCTTAGCGCCAATACCGCCAGCGTGGTGGAAACCAAGAGCCTGGTGGATATTAAAGGCAAAACAGGTAATCTGTATGAGTCTATTGCGATCATTGCCAGGAGAGCTAACCAGATCAATATCTCCCTGAGGGAAGAACTGCATAATAAACTCGAAGAGTTCGCCAGCCATACAGACAGCCTGGAAGAGATACATGAGAACAAGGAGCAGATAGAAATATCCCGCGCCTACGAAAAAATGCCTAACCCCGCGATCCTGGCTACACAGGAGTTCATGGAGAACAAGGTATACTACAGGAAGAACAACGAGAGCGACCTGTTCAGGTAAGCAATTCAAAAGTCAAAAGTAAAAAGTCAAAAGTGAAGGGATACCTGGTTTTAACCCTTCACTTTTGACTTTTTACTTTTGACCTTTTACTTTTACATCATGCTGCACGGAAAGAAAATACTTCTTGGTATCACTGCCAGCATCGCTGCCTACAAAAGTATCCTGCTGGTTCGCCTGCTGGTAAAGGCCGGCGCGGAAGTGCAGGTGATCATGACGCCCGCAGCAAAGGAATTTGTTTCGCCCCTGGTATTAGCTACCCTGTCGCGCAATAAAGTAATGGTATCACTCACTGAGGCAGATGAATGGTCCAACCATGTAATGCTGGGAAGATGGGCCGATATATTCGTGGTAGCCCCGCTCAGCTGCAATACCCTTGCGAAAATGGCCGGGGGGCTATGCGATAATCTCCTGCTCGCAACTTATCTCTCTGCCACCAGCCCAGTAGTGGTGGCGCCGGCAATGGATGAAGACATGTGGCAACACCCCGCTACACAAAAAAACCTGGAACAGCTCAAATTATACGGTAACCATATCATCCCCGTGGCAAACGGCGAACTGGCAAGCGGCCTGTATGGCGATGGCAGGATGGCGGAGCCGGAACATATCATCACCTATCTCAAGGAATTTTTTTTCAGGAAGGAATTACTGAAAGGAAAGAAAGCGCTTGTAACGGCCGGGCCTACTTATGAAGCCATAGACCCTGTGCGTTTTATCAGCAACCATTCATCAGGTAAAATGGGCTTTGCCCTGGCTGAAGCACTGTATGAACAGGGCGCTGATGTAACTTTGGTAACAGGCCCCACTCAACAGCAAATAGAGTACCAGGGTATACGCACGGTAAAAGTGGTATCGGCAAACGAGATGCTGGCCGCAGTTTCAGACATATTTGCTGACGCAGATATCACCATCATGTCGGCCGCGGTAGCAGATTACGCGCCATCAGAAAAAGCTGCGGAGAAGATCAAAAAAGAAACCGGCACATTAACACTGGAGCTGAACAAAACAACGGATATCCTGAAAACACTGGGACAAAAGAAAAGAGCAGACCAGGTACTGGTAGGCTTTGCCCTCGAAACCCATAATGAAAAGGAATACGCGAAAGCAAAACTGGAGAGTAAGAACCTGGATATGATCGTGCTGAATTCGCTGCGCGATGCAGGCGCGGGTTTTGGTACCGATACCAACCAGGTAACGGTGCTGGATCGCTCGGGAAAGGAAAGCATTGTAAGCCTCCGGTCAAAAAAAGAAGTGGCTGACCAGGTCATATCATTCATTATTGAAAAATATGCATAAGAAGCTGTTATCAGTGGTTGTGTTGCTATGTGCTGTATGCATTACAGCGCAGGCCCAGGAATTGCAGGCCCGTGTAAGCGTGATTGCCCAGCGGGTTACTTCCAACACCGATAAAAAAATATTCGTAACACTGCAGCAGCAGCTCAACAACCTGCTGAACAACCGGAGATGGACTTCCGATGTATTTCAGCCGAATGAAAAGATCGATTGCAGCTTTATACTGAACCTGGAGAACGGAAGCGACCCCAATATATACAGGGGTACATTAACGATACAGGCGGCGAGGCCCGTATACAATTCATCATACCAGGCCGCACTGGTAAATTATATTGATCCGGATGTGAGTTTTAAATACGTGGAGTTTCAGCCGGTGGAATTCAACGAGAACAGGGTTCAGGGAACGGATGCCACCGTGGCCAATATTGCAGCGCTGTTTGCCTATTATGCGTATATGGTGATAGGACTGGATTATGATTCTTTCTCGCCTAAAGGAGGAGAACCGTATTTCAGGAAAGCACAGAACATCATCACTAATGCCCCCGAAGGCAAAGGCATTGCGGGCTGGCGTGTGTTCGATGGTCTCCGCAACCGTTACTGGCTGAATGAGAACATGATCAATTCGCGCTATAATGTGATACACGATATCTATTATGGTTATTACCGCAACGGGTTGGATAAACTGTATGATAAGGAAGCAGAAGCGAGGGCGGCGATCCTTCAGTCGCTGATACAGCTGCAGGCCTTCAACAAGGAAAATGCCAATACCATGATCGCTGAATTTTTTATGCAGGGAAAATACCAGGAGCTGGTGGGCGTATTCAAAAAAGGTACACCCGAGCAAAAGGCGCGGGCAGCAGATGTGCTGGGTGCCATCGATATTGTGAATGCAGCAAAGTATAAACAGGAACTGCGATGAGAAAAATATGCTGGCTGTGCATACTGTTGGTATCCTGTTCTGCCGGTAAACGGAAAGCGCGTATACCCGTTAACGAAATGAAAGTGATCATGTGGGATATGATACAGGCGGGCGAATGGTTCAACGTGATCACGGTTAAGGACACTACGGCCCGTAAGCGGAAAGAAGATGTACAGCTCCTGTCAAAAGTATTGTCGGTACACGGCATTACCCGCGAGGAGTTTTACAACAGCTATAAATATTATGAAGCCCACCCGGTGGAATTTAAAGTGCTGATCGACTCTATTGATGCCTATTCCATAAGGGAAAGGAGCAGGGAGAACGAAAAGGAAAGGCAGACAAAGCCTCAATAAACGATTGAACGATTGCCTATGAATAAAGTATTTGCCAATGCCGATGAGGCAATACATGATATACCCGATGGCGCCACATTGATGCTCGGGGGGTTTGGCCTGAACGGAATACCCGAGAACTGCATTGCCGCACTGGTGAAAAAAAATGTGCGTAACCTTACCTGTATTTCCAACAATGCAGGCGTGGATGGGTTTGGCCTCGGGTTACTGCTGCAGACAAAACAGATCAAAAAAATGCTGAGCAGCTATGTGGGAGAGAATGCAGAATTTGAAAGACAGCTGCTGCATGGCGAACTGGAGGTAGACCTGATCCCCCAGGGCACACTGGTTACGCGCGTACAGATGGCGGGTATGGGCATACCCGCATTTTATACCCCGGC
>DASVLZ010000278.1:0-3749 GCA_036384615.1 Sediminibacterium sp. | reverse complement strand
CGGTATCATAGAAACTGATAATGTTGTTGGCCTGCTTACACGTATATCTGATGTGTTTACCAGCAAACGGAGCGAGCATATATCAGTAAATAACCTGCGCCAGAAGTTCTACAACGCGGAACCTCTTGCTGTATCCATCATATCTGATCACCTTCACCAGATGCTCAGGGAATGCAAAAAACATCGCATATGAACCGGCTTAAAAAATTCTAACTCCGCTGTAACTTCGCTGTAACTCCGCTGCTACTTCGCTGCAACTCCGTTGTAACTCCGTTGCAACCCCTATTTGTACCCGGTAATCATTTTCACTGAACCGGGTTAAAGCAAAGCGGCAGAAAACTTTTTTTCTGACACAATTGCTTCATTGGCAATTACTTGGCGGGGCTAACAGTAGCCCTGTTAGCCTTTTGGTGCCAGCCCTGTTATTAGTTTTGATCCTGTTAACAACTACCGGTAGCTCCTGTCTGCAGCGGGAGAAAAGACAAACATTTTTTAACTATTAAAACTTTTAACAATGGCTACTACAAGAGGCCTGATATCGTTCAAAGGAACGATAGGCGATCATACGTTTTACAGAACCAAAAATGGAACATTTATACGGCAAAAAACCTCCCTTACAAAAGACAAGATCATGAACGGCCCTGAATTTATAAGGGTACGTGAAAACATGGCTGAGTTCGGGGCATCACTTATTGCCGGCAAGTTCCTCCGGAAACAACTCCTGCCTTTTATTGGCAGGTGCAGAAATGGCGAAATGCCGAAACGCATCAACGGGCTGCTTCTGCGGGCAATAAAGCTGGATAAGGTAAACCCAAAAGGTAAGCGTAATGTGCTTGATGGCGAGTTATCCCTGTTACAGGATTTCGAGTTCAACAACACTACCAGCCTTCCCGTTGTGTTGCATACCGATATCACTGCCAGTTTTGAGCGCAGTACAGGAGAAGCCTCGGTTTCGATTGCATCTTTTGTGCCCGAATCTGCGCTGGTATATATGCCCCGCGCTACGCATGCGAGGATCTCCATGGTAGCTGCGGCTGTGAATTTTACCACGCAGCAAGCACAGAAGCAGTTCTTCGACAGCGATTACCTGCCTATCAGCAAACAGCCTACCGGTGCACTCACTCTGTCGGTATCATTACCGGCAAACCTCACAGACCCGGTATTGCTGCTGCTGAAGCTGCAATACTTCGAGGAAGTGAACGGTGATATGCTGGAGCGTTGCGATGCCTCCTGCAACACCTGCACCATCCTGAAGGTAGACACCGGCGCATAACCGCCCCTCTGAGATCACCTGCTGCCGGCCCGGCGCCCCGGACAAAGGGTCGGCAGCTATTGTTTCATTTAAAAAAAATGTACATCATGAAAGAGGTCATCGAAAGGGCGGGTTCGCCCACGCCCTCGTTCTTCCGCAAACTGCGCAATATTGGTATTGCTCTCACAGGTATATCGGCCGCTGTTCTTACATCGCCCGTTGCCCTGCCTGCTATACTGATATCCATAGCCGGGTACGCTGCCGTTGGTGGCGCTGTGCTGGGGGTTGTGAGTCAGTTGGTGAAGAAAGAGGAAGAGTGATAAGAGAAAGCCGTCCCGGTTGGGGCGGCTTTCTTAATATACACGTTGGTGATGGTACCCCTCCATCGGGTCCGGAGGGAGGTCACTTCAGCAATATGCTATGTTACATTTTATTTACGCATACTAATGTCCAGTGATAGATGAATATCCGGTACAAGTTTTTCCTTGATGCCCGGTAAAAAATCGATAGCATTCGCCTTTGGTTTTGAATTGATGTTCCATAACTGATGCGATATGTCAACATTGGCAGTAATATGGCTGCTATCGCTTTTTGTATTGATGGTAGCAGTAAATTCTATCGGGTGAGTGATCCCTTTTATGGTAAGGTCACCCGCCACCCTGAAATCCATGGATGAACCGATCCGGGCGATCTTTTTTACTACCATGGTCGCTAAAGGATGCTGGTCCGATGCAAAAAATGCGTTCCCTCTTAGCTCTGCATCCTTTTTTTTCCTGCCGGCTTCATTGGGATTATCCGTAGTGCGGATACTATTCATATCCATGTGGAAGGTTCCCCGCACAGGTTCGCCCGTGGCTGAATATTCTAAATTGCCTGACTGAAAAAGGAGATACCCAAAATGGCCGCCCATCATATTACCGGTATTCCATAAAATCCTGCTTTTTTGGATATCAAGCTGCCAGCCCGGCCGTAACTGCTGGGTACAGGCAATGGCCTGGAATAGCATCATTAATACAAGAGTGGTAGAGGCTTTATGTATCATAGCGTATAAATTTGAGGCCGCAAACTACTTTCACATCCTGTTTTTGATGGTATCAATATTGTAAAATCAATTGTAAACATTGTAAATTCTGCACAATGGCTATAAAAAACCATACTGCCTCTCCAGGTACAAAGGGGCGTTATATGATGGCGCTGCTTTTTTTGCTGACCGGAGTAGTCATTTGCGCAGCGCTTGGCTTTACGGGTAATGGAAATTTTGACCTCGCCAAACAGCAGATACTGTTGCGGAATATAGGGCATGAGCTACTGCTGCATGCAGGCGACAGTACATCGAGAGTGTTACCTGTACAGGAAACAGCCCCGCATGAATACCAGTTAAGGTTTGAGAACGACTTTGCCTTCCAGACAGATTCTTTGGTTGAGATCATCAGGCGGTCGCTGGAAAAAGACCAGCTTACAGGAGATTATATCGTTAATGTGCTGAACTGCTCAGGTAAGGAAGTTTTATTCGGATATGCCATCTCCCGGAAAGAACAGAACAGTATCATACCCTGTTTGGGCCGTAAGCAACCGCGTGGCTGTTACCTGGTCAACATCAGGTTCCAGAACACGCGCCTCACCACTATACCCAACGGATACCTGGTAGGAGGAGTATCGTTGTTCGCTTTTATCGGGTTGCTGGCCATACGCCCCCTCAGGATAAGGCGGCCCAGGGCTGGAACGGTAGGTACGGACGGAGCCATTTTGCGGATCGGTAATACTTTATTTGAACCCGGGAAACGGCAGATCAATATTTCGGGTATTACAACAGAACTAACGCCCAAGGAAAATAAACTGCTGAAGATATTTGCCGGTTCTCCTGGCGAACTTATTGAAAGACCCAGGATTCAAAAGGAGATATGGGAAGATGAAGGCGTGATCGTGGGACGAAGCCTGGATGTGTTCATTTCAAAACTCAGGAAAAAACTGGAAGGCGATACATCGATACAGGTCGTAAACGTGCACGGAAAGGGATACCGGTTGCAGATCAATGATACAATAGCATAAAGCAGACAGCATCTATATTCGTATATGGTAACCCAGGTTGCAGACTCACTCACTGTATGCGGCCTTAACCAATACATGCATCCATACTTCGCTAATAATAATTACCTTTATGGGGAAAATCATCCTATGTCCGTCACACACAAACAATCCCCGGCCTTTCATCGGCGCATCTTTTGGGATGTGCAGGTAGCAAAGCTTGACTTTGAAGCAAAGGCTCAGTTTGTTATCGAGCGGGTTTTTGAACGGGGCGATGTGAGTGATATAAGGGAATGCCGCAGGTATTACTCCCACGAAACAATAGAAACTACACTACTCTCCGCCAGGTATCTTTCTGAGCCCGCTATGTACTTAGCTGCGGCTGTTATAAAACGAAATATCCACGAATTCAGATGCTACAAATTCAGGCAGTCGAACCCGGAACTTTCACCTTATTAAAAGAAATAATGGG
>DASVLZ010000277.1:0-3355 GCA_036384615.1 Sediminibacterium sp. | reverse complement strand
TGAGAACAAGGGCGATGTGGTTACCCGCGAAAAAATTCTGCAGGTGGTATGGGGCTATAATGTGTACCCCACCACGCGTACCATCGACAACTTTATCCTCAACTTCCGCAAATACTTCGAGGAAGACAGCCGCAACCCCAGGTTCTTCCATTCCGTAAGAGGAGTGGGATATAAGTATGTGGATTGATACCATCCCGAACAATAATTTCCTGCCCTCATCCGTTTCTGAAGTGCAAACCAATACTACATGTCGCTTCAAACGATCATAGACTTTTTAGAGCCGGTAAATATTGCACAGATCTCCAATGATGAGGGGTTTAAGGAAACACAGCTTGGCAGGCATGTAGCCGTATACGATGCCGGATTTCCCGATATTTCAGGAGCGGATATGGTGCTGATCGGCTGCGGGGAAATGCGGGGGTCGGGCATCCAGTACAATAAGACCGATGCACCGGATACCATCCGGTCTGAATACTACAAACTCTTTCACTGGCATACTGCAGTAACGGTGGCCGACCTGGGTAATGTAAAAACCGGGGCTACCCTGCAGGACAGCTACGCCGCACTCCGCACCGTGGTGAGTGAGTTGACGGAGATGGGCAAGAAAGTGGTGATCATTGGCGGCTCTCACGATAATACCACTGCACAATACCAGGCATACGGCGCACAGGACCGTATCATTGACGCGGTATGCGTGGATGCACGGATCGACCTGGATATGGATAGCGTACTGCCGGCGGATAATTTCCTAGTGGATATGTTCACCGGCATTCCCAACCATCTCAAACATTATACGCATATCGGTTTCCAGAGCTATTTCATGCATCCCGCCATGCTGGAAACCATAGATAAGCTGGGTTTTGACTGCTACCGGGTAGGCAAGGTGAAGGAAACGATAGAAGAAATGGAGCCCGCTATCCGCAACAGCGATATGATGAGTTTTGATATTGCGGCCATCCAGAACGCCCATGCACCCGCCAACCATATTACCCCCAACGGCTTCAACGGTGAGGAAGCCTGTACCCTGATGCAGTATGCCGGTATGAGCAAACAGTGCAGCAGCATAGGTATTTACGGGTATATACCACAACAGGACAGCCACCAGCTCACTGCCAAACAGGTATCGCATATGCTATGGTATGTGATGGATGGCATCAACAAAGGAAAACAGGAAGCGGATATCAGTAACCGCAATGAGTTTGATGAATTTACCATAGCTTTCGGTGAAGTGGAAACCGCTTTTCTCCGCAGCAAACGCACCGGCCGCTGGTGGATGCAGATGCATAACGGGCAGTTTGCCGCCTGCAGCTACCTCGATTACCTCACTGCCAGCCGGAACGATATACCGGAGCGGTGGATGAGAGCGGCGGAGAGGAGTTAGGGGGATGGTTGATCAGTTGGTTAATTCCAAATCTACAGTAATGAGATACCTGGTAATTTTTTTGGTCCTGATATCCTGCGGATGCGGTACTGCCCGAAGGATACAGGGAGTTGCGGATGAGGCGATCCTTGGTAGTAAAGATTTTGCTTCCGCGCATGTGGGCATCAGTATATATGATCCTGCCGAAGGCAAATACCTGTACGACTACCAGGGCGATAAATTTTTTGTTCCCGCCAGCAATACCAAACTGCTTACCTGTTATGCTGTCATGAAATACCTGGGCGACAGCCTGCCGGGAATACGATATGCCGAACAGGCGGGCAACCTCATCATCAGCGGCACAGGCGATCCTACCTTCCTGCATCCTGATTTTGTGAAACAGCCGGTCTTGGAAATGCTGCAGAAAAATGCTTCCATACAATACCTGATTAACCCGGGCAATACCTTTAAACCGATGGGCAGGGGATGGGCATGGGATGATTATGATGCGGACTATATGCCGGAACGGAGTGCCCTGCCGGTATACGGCAATACGGCTTTCTTTTTGTACAGGGGCGATAGCCTCGATATCATGCCCCGTTTCTTATATGATTCCAGCAACCTCAGGCATATCAATCAAACGTTTTCAACTACTGCAAAAAAAGCAACCAGGTTTTCCAGGAAAGAAACCCTGAACGCTTTTTACGGAACCGCAGGCAATGCCACACAGTTTCCTGCAGCAGGAGAAGCCATTCCCTTCACAGGCAAATCAGACAGCCATACGCTCGTTTTCATAAAACTGCTGGCCGATACCCTGAAGAAGAAAATAATGATCGTTGATGGAAAAACAGGGTCTTATCCTTTCAGGGTCATGCATTCACAGCCTACTGATTCGATGCTCTCCATCATGATGCATCGCAGCGATAATTTTTTTGCTGAGCAATCCCTGCTTATGGTAAGCAATGAACGGCTGGGTTATATGAGTGATGCAAAGATGATAGACACGCTGCTTAAGAGTGACTACCTGGATATGCCGCAGAAACCCAAGTGGGTGGATGGCAGCGGGCTGAGCAGGTACAACCTGGTTTCGCCCCGTGATTTTGTGTGGCTGCTCACAAAAATGAAGAATGAATTTGCCTGGCAACGTATTACCGCCATACTTCCTACAGGCGGCACAGGTACACTGTCGAGCCTCTATAAACAATATGCAGGACGCATCTATGCCAAGACCGGCAGCCTGAGCAACCATCTTGCACTGAGCGGTTACCTGCTTACCCGCAAAGGCCGCACGCTGGTATTCTCCATCATGGTAAACGCAGAAATGGCGCCCTCAAACAATATCAGGAAGGGAATGGAAAAATTCCTGACGGGTATCATCGATAAATATTAATCAGAGCTCCTTTTCCAGTTCCCTGATATCAGCCACAAGGTTTTGCATGGAAGGAAGGCTTAATCCATTGTAAATGCCGCGTATTCTCCGCCTGCCATCGAGCAGTATGAAATTTTCGGTGTGCAGGAATTCGGAAGTGTCTTTTTTCAGACCGAGGTCTTCTTCAACGAAATAATATTTCCTGCCGAGGTCGTAGATAGTTTGTTTGGAACCTGTAAGCAGCAGCCAGCGCTGTTCATCCACGCCCTTCTTTTGTGCATAGGCACGAAGAGCTGCAATACTGTCCCGGTCCGGAGTAACGGAATGCGATAACAGCCTGATATGATCATCATGCAGGAAACTATCCTGCAATAATTTCATATTCACAGCCATCCTCGGACAGATGCCGGGGCAGGAGGTAAAGAAAAAATCAGCAACCGTGATCCTGCCATCCAGGTCCTTCTCCGTTATTTTTTTACCGCTCTGTGCCGTGAGTTCGAAAGAAGGGATATGATGAAAATCATCAGGCACATTGCTGGCGAACACAGGCGTGAAGTCGGCGGTCTGGTAATAAGGCAGATGCCTTACAGGTTCTGTATGCTGCGGGGTTGGGTGGCATGCTGCTA
>DASVLZ010000276.1:0-3576 GCA_036384615.1 Sediminibacterium sp. | reverse complement strand
GAATGTAGACAACTGGAGAAGACAAAACGCTATCGACAGGAGCATCACATCCGCCGCCCCTGCACCGGATATTGCCGATAATACCGGTAAAGCTGCAGACGACCAGCTTACGATGGAGGGACTTTCGAAAAACATACCGCTTTCCGCGGAGCAGATCGATAAATCGCATACAGCCATCATCAGATCCTTGCTGGATAACGCGCGTACTTTCCAGAATAAACTGGAAGACTATCCCTCTGCCATCGCAGCCTATGAAGAGCTGATTCGCCGCTATCCCGAAACCGCTGAAGTGGAAGATGCCCTCTATAACCTGGCTTATCTCTACGCCAAAACAGGCGACCAGGCCAAAGCCGATGCTGCTTCCGCACAGCTGAAGAAAGGGTTTCCCAACGGAAAACTTACCGCACAGTTCAACACAGCACGTAACCATGTGCAGGCAGGCAATGATCCCGCACAGCAGGCTTACGAATCCGTATACAGGCTGTTCATCGAAGGCAAATTCAGCCAGGCAAAAGAAGCAAAGGCGGAAGCAGATAAAAAATTCGGCAAGAACTACTGGACACCACAGTTGTTGTATATCGAATCTATCTATTACATCAAACAGAAAGAAGACAGCACGGCTATTGACCGCCTGCAGAATATTATCGGCCTCTTTCCTAATTCAGCGCTGACAGATAAAGCCACCACTATGATCGATGTACTGAGGAGAAGAAAAGAGATCGAAGCTGATCTTACACAGCTTGACATCAGCTGCCCGGAAGAGATGCTTCGCAGGGGTGTTGATCTCAACAATACAGACGCAGTTGCCCAGGGCATCAAAAAAACAGACAGTCTGCAGGCGCCGAAAAACATACAGGGACAGGCAAAGCAACTGGTTGACCTGAGCAATACGCAAACCGTTACTTCGCCTGCTGTTAAGAAAGATTCCTTATCGGGTATAACAGCACCCAAAGAACTTTCCGCCAAACCGCTTGTGCAGGCCGAAGAAAAACCCAAGACCTTTTCGGCAAATGGTTATACGCTCAACCTGGCAGATACCCAGTTTGTGGCAGTGGTGCTCGATAATGTAGATCCCATTTTTGTAACGGAAGCCCGCAATGCCTTTAACCGGTTTAACCTGGAGAGAAATGCAGGCAGCAATATGGGTATCTATGTGAGTAAGGTAAACGCACAATATAACCTGCTGCTGATGGGACCTTTCCCTAACGCAGCTGAAGCGGTCGGGTATATCGACAAAACAAAGCCCCTGGCAGGTTCGCGCATCATACCCTGGCTGGCTGCGGACAAATACAGTTTCCTGATCATCAGTAACGATAATATCAGCACACTATTGAAAAACCAGGATCTCGCGGGATACCGTGCCCTGCTCAACCAGGTTTTTTCGGGTAAATTTTAACGGCAAATACAGGGACTGTTCTTTAGTTTTATCATTGAATTGAAATAATCATTGCGGCTATGGTAATGTCAAAACCGGTAAAAATATTCTGGCGCATCTTTTTCGGAGGCTGTATCGCTTTTATCCTCTTATTACTGATCATCAACTGGGGCTGGCTGGGTGATATGCCCGACCTGGAAGATATTGAGAACCCCACAGCATCACTGGCCAGCCAGGTATATGCGCAGGATGGTACGCTGATGGGCAAATATTATATAGAGGACCGCATTAATGTGGAATACAAAGACATCAGCAAATACGTGATAGAGGCGCTGGTGGCCACGGAAGACAAGCGTTTTTATGACCATAGCGGTATTGACGGCTATTCGCTGATGCGTGCATTTCTTTATCTCGGCAGGGCCGGTGGCGCGAGTACCATTACCATGCAAACGGCCAAGAACCTTTTTACCGAGAACTGGAGTACCAAGAATATCTTCCTCCGCAGTATACAGAAATTAAAGGAAGGCCTGATCGCACTTAAGCTGGAAAGGAATTTCACCAAGGAAGAGATCATTACACTCTACCTGAATACAGTGGCATTCGGCGATAACGTGTATGGCATCCGCAATGCTGCAAAAACATTCTTCCAGAAAGAACCCGACCGCCTCTCTGTAGATGAAGCCGCTGTCCTGGTAGGTATGGTAAACGGGCCGGGAATATATAATCCCCGCACCAATCCCAAACGTGCGCTCGACAGGCGCAACCTGGTACTGAACAGGATGGTGAGCAAGAACTACCTGAGCGCTGCAGAAGCCGAAAAACTTGAACGCAAGCCCATCGATATCTCCAATTACAAAAAACTGGATGAAACAACCGGCCTCGGCCCTTACTTCAGGATGGTGTTGGGAGAAGACATGAAAAAATGGTGCAAGGAGCACAAGAAAAACAATGGCGATCCCTATAACCTGTACCGTGATGGGTTAAAGATATATACTACCATCAACCCCATCATGCAGCAATATGCCGAGGAAGCCGTGGCGCAGCATATGAGCTATATGCAACGGCTGCTCAACAGGCAGGAGAATATCAGGAAGGGAACCATCTGGAAAGGTTTTGAATATATACTCGATGGCGCCATGAAGCAGAGCGACCGCTGGCATAACCTGAAGAAGGAAGGCATGGAGGATGAAGACATCAAAAAGACTTTCTTCGAAAAGACACCGATGCACGTCTTTGCCTGGAACCCTACCCGCGGCAAAGACACGGTAATGACGCCCTATGACTCCATCAAATACCACAGGCAGATGCTGCAGACCGGCTTTATGGTGATGGACCCCCTGGATGGATCGATCAAAGCATGGGTGGGCGGTATCGATTTCAAGACATTTAAATACGATCATGCCAATATCAATACCAAACGGCAGGTAGGTTCTACCATTAAGCCACTGCTGTATAGTCTTGCCATAGAAGAAGCCGGTTTTACGCCTGCCACTACGGTATACGATGTGCAGCAGAGCTTTGGTCAGTATGGCATGGTACCGGCTACCAGCAAAACCTGTACAGGAGCTGCCATGCCCATGGCAATGGCGCTCGCCAAATCGCGCAACTGCGCTACGGCGTATATCATGAAGCAGCTGGATAGTGATGGCGGCCGCGGTTCGCGCAGGTTCATTGACTTTTTGAGGAGATGCGATCTGCAGGCAAAACTGCAGGCCTACCCTTCCATAGCCATCGGCGCCTGCGAAATATCACTGTTTGAAATGATGCAGGCCTATAGCATGTTCCCCGGCCGCGGGTTCAATGCCAAACCCATGTACATCACCCGTATTGAAGACAGGAACGGCAATGTACTGGCCACTTTTACTCCCAGGCGTAAAGAAGTGATCAGCGATATCACCGCATATTCCGTGATCAAGATGATGGAGGGTGTGCTTCTGAAAGGTACAGGTGCGGGTATATGGCAGTATGATCCCCCCGCAGGCATGGCCATGGCTGGCAAAACAGGTACCACTAATGATAACAGCGATGCCTGGTTCCTGGGATATACACCGCAACTGCTGGCCGGCGGCTGGGTAGGTGCTGATGACAGGATCATACGCTTCAACACCGAAAGCAAGAATGGTGAGGGCGGCCGGGCCGCTATGCCTATATGGGCCTATTTCATGAAAAAAGCCGCTGCCGACCCATCACTCGGTATAGAT
>DASVLZ010000275.1:0-2472 GCA_036384615.1 Sediminibacterium sp. | reverse complement strand
ATTCAGGGTACTATCTCCCCGTAAAAAAATTGCCGGGGATCTTGCCCTGCTCTGCTCCTGGCTGGTGATCCTGATAGGCGCCATTACTTTTTGCGAATATATTTTTCCCGGGATGCCATTTACAATAGATGAATGGCTGGTAAAGGATTATTCACCCGAAAGACTGCTGCGCCCGGCAGGAAGGATGTCGCTGCCCTCAGCCATCCAATTCATTTTCTTTGGCACCTGCCTTTTATGCTGGAACAGGAAAAGTACAGCCCTGTACCAGTTTACCTGTTTCTCCTGTATGGGATTTGTTGCCGTGGTAATGCTGATAGGAGTCAACTTTATTGAAGATGCTCCTTTTATACTAAAGATGGCATTGCACCTGGCCATCGGGTTTATCCTGCTCATCATTGCCGCATGGTGCCTGCAACATGCATTGCACGAGAGGATCACTGTGGAAAGAAAACTGTATACAGGATTCGCATCTGTACTGCTGCTGGTATGCATCATAGCTATTTACAGTTATTATAATAACAACGAGAGGGCACGTAATACGCTTTGGGTAAGACATACCGGCGAAGTCATGCTCACCATGTCGGAGTTCATTACTACCATCAAGGATTGGGAAGGTACAGCCAACATAGCTCCTGCCGACAGGCCGCAAACAGGCCTGGTAAATGACCACAATACAGCAGCGCTGCAGCTGGCGAGGATTGAAAGCCTTACCACAGATAACCCCCTGCAGCAGGCAAGGGCCGACAGCCTGTCGCAACTGTTTTACCTGCCCGCACATATGATCACCGAAAAAGCCAGGCTGAAACAACTGCTGGAACTGAGCGAGCGGATGCTGCGCGAGGAAAACGGTTTGCTCCTGTCGAGACAGCAAGAGAATGCAAAGAGCATATTATCATCCAACCGGGTATTCTTTATATTCATCATTTTTGTGTGCCTGGTGCTGGTAGGCCTTTTCATGGCTGTAAAACATAATGATTCTGTGAGGAAAAGATCGGAGAGCAAGTTCAGGGCATTCCTGGAATCATCGCCCGATGCGAAGGTGATCGTTGATGAGCGGGGAAAGATACAGCTGATCAACCTGCAAACAGAACTGCTGTTCGGCTATGACAGGACTGAACTGATCGGGCAACCCGTTGAATGGCTGATGCCAGAGGAGCTGCGGGATAAACATGTTGGCCACAGGGATACCTTTATCCGTAGTTCCAAAACAAGAGAGATGGGCAGTGGGCTGGAGCTGAATGCGCAGAGGAAAGACGGCAGCACTTTCCCGGTAGAGATCAGCCTTGCGCCTATCAGAACGGAAGAGGGATTATGGATATCTGCATCGGTGCGGAATATAGAAGAACGTAAGAAAGCACAGGAAAAAGCCACGCACCTCGCCAGGTTGATCGAAAACACTTCTGAAGCTTTTTTCTCGAGCGATGCTGCTTACCGGATCAAGAGCTGGAATAAAGCCGCGGAGAGATTGTTTGGATATAAAGAAAAAGAAGTGATCGGGAAACCTTCGGTTAGTGTAATGCGGCCGCAGACCGATGAAGATGCAAGACAAGAGATAAGACAAAAGCTGAAAGAGGAAGGATTCTGGAAAGGGGAAGTGATGTGTTTGAAAAAAGACGGGTCGCCCGTATACCTGTCTGTTTCCAATACCGCCACCTTCAACACACAAAAGGAAGTGGATGGCTATGTAACCATCTGCATGGATTATTCACAACGAAAAAAGCTGGAAGAGCAGTTACAGGCAGCCAATGCAGAACTGGAAGCATTTACCTATTCTGTATCGCACGATCTGAGAGCGCCTGTGAGGGCCATTATCGGCTTTACCAATATCCTCGAAACAGAATATACAGACAAGCTGGATGAAGAAGCCAAACGCCTTACAGGCATTATAAAGACCAATACCCGGCGAATGGGCAACCTGATCGATGACCTGCTCACGTTTGCCCGCACCAGCCGCCAGCATATTATCCGGCATATGTTATCGATGCAGGCAATGGTACAGGAAGTGGTGGCAGGTTTTGGTCAAAGCCACCCGGGTATTTCATGGAATGTTCATGAGTTGCCTGATGCGATGGGGGATATTACGATGATACGGCAGGTCTGGACAAACCTCATCTCCAATGCGGTGAAGTATTCTTCCGGCAGGCAGCACCCGGTTATAGAGATCGGAGGGGAAGAACAGGAATATGGGTATATGTATTATGTGCGTGACAATGGGGTGGGATTTAACGCAGCCTACCAGGCAAAATTATTCCAGGTATTCCAGCGTTTACATACACAGGAAGAGTTTGAAGGTACCGGTGTAGGGCTGGCCATAGTAGAGAAGATCGTATCCAAACACGGCGGCACGGTATGGGCGGAATCGGATGGGCGGTCGGGAGCGGTTTTTTATTTCAGCCTTCCCAAGAATTATGAATAGAAAAATACATAAACAATGATAACACAGGATCCCGTAGACGTACTGCTTATCGAAGA
>DASVLZ010000274.1:0-2749 GCA_036384615.1 Sediminibacterium sp. | reverse complement strand
AACCCCGGTAACTCCGGCGGCCCGGTATTTAATGATAATGGGGATGTGATCGGTATCCTCAGCACCCGGCAGGCACAGGCGGAAGGCGTGGCATTTGCAGTGAAATCAAAGAATATTTACCGCCTGATCAGCAATCTCGATGACAGCATTGCCAACAGGATCAGGCCGGCCAATGCCCGTTCTTCATTGAAGGGTATGGAAAGAAAAGAACAGTTGAACAAGGTGGAAGATTATGTGTATTACGTTAAATCGTTCAACAACTAAATAAGGCAGTTGGTTTTTTATCATATGATCCCGCCGGATGGCGGGATTTTTTATTGATTGCGGATTGCAGATTGCTAATT
This sequence comes from Sediminibacterium sp., assembly GCA_036384615.1. Classification (GTDB taxonomy): domain Bacteria; phylum Bacteroidota; class Bacteroidia; order Chitinophagales; family Chitinophagaceae; genus Sediminibacterium. The sequence continues at coordinate 2,405 of DASVLZ010000274.1, read as the reverse complement.
GCAGATTGGAGATATACCAGTTGATAGATAGGACCGCTGCAGGAAAGCGGTAGTATCAGTGTTTGACGGTGTATCTGCGGTTGATGATGGCTATTGCGGGGAAGGCGAGGAAAAATACGGCGCGGCAGGCGATGGAGGCGAAAGTAGATTCGAACTGCGCCAGCAGCAGGCCGCTGAGGAAGATCAGCGCCATGATAAGGCTCCTGCTAAGCACACGCTTCCGCAACACGGGGTTGCCCGTAATATCCGAAAAGCCGCGTTTGGGATTAAATGCATATTTCCACAGAAAGTACATCGAGAGCCCGATCATGGATATATTGAAACAGTACACCGACCATGCACTGTTCAGGTTGCCGTATTTGGAATTGAGCCCGCTCGAAAACGGCATGAGTATGATCCAGAATAATACATGCAGGTTGAGCCATAGCACGGTATTGTTATACCCGGTTATATGACCGAACATACGGTGATGTACCGTCCAGAACTGCCCGATCACGGCGAAGCTCAGTGCCACACCGAAGAATTCGTACCAGCGTTCACGCACGGCTTCCCACAAATCTTCATTGCCATAAATAGTAATATCCGGCACCTTGATCTCGATAACAAGCAGCGTAATGGCGATGGCAAACACCGCATCACTGAAAAGCGCCATGCGCTCGAGCTGGAACTGGGTATGCGTTTTTGACATAAGAGAGATTGCAGATTGGAAATTGCAGATTGCAGATTGAAAATAGGGGTTCTGCTTTTTTTAAACAAATCAATTCCCCAATTGAAATCTGCAATTTGCCATCTGCCATCTGCAATCCTCTCCTACCCCCAAAGGCTCTCCGGATACTCCCCTGCCTGTACCAGTTTGTTAACGCTTTCCTGTACGCCGGGGGCATCTTCCTTATAAGTAACACCGAACCATTTGGCGGAAGTGGGGATCACTTTGATAACGCCTTTGCCTGACTGCACAAAATATTTGGTGGCTGTGGGAATAAAGAATTCTGCCTTGGGCTCGTTTACATGCTGATCGATAAACTCTGCAAACTGCTGTTCGCATACATCAATAAAAGACGGATCAAAACAGAAATAGTTCATGCTTACCACGCTGTCTTCAGACACTTCATGTTTGCCGGAGGCATCTTCATACGTGATCTTGCCGTTGGCATCGCGGAAAATGCTGGTACGCTCGTTGATATCGGTAAGGTTATAATCCGCATCCACTTCGCATACGCCGCGGCTTACGCTGCCGTTATCGCTCAATGTATTTTTCAGTTCGTAACCGATAATACAATAAGTGGTGCTATTGCACCGGGTGGTCAGGAAATCGTATGCTTTTACGAATGCATCGCGGCCATAATAATCATCTGCATTGATCACTGCGAAAGGTTCATTCACTTTTCCCTTGCAGCAGAGTACGGCATGCGCGGTGCCCCAGGGCTTGGTTCTTTCTGCGGGAACTGCTTTACCGTTCATGAAAGATTCCAGGCTCTGGTATACATAGTCTGTGGCTACCCGCCCTTTCAGTTTGGGTTCGAATATGGCTTTGAAATTTTCCGAGAATTCTTCACGTATAATGAACACCACTTTGCCGAAGCCGGCCCTGATGGCATCGTAGATAGAATAATCCATGATGGTTTCGCCGCTGGGGCCGAATGACTGTATCTGTTTCATGCTTCCATACCTGCTGGCCATACCTGCGGCCAGAACAACGAGCGTTGGTTTCATATTGTCAGTAATTTTCAGCCACGAAACTAAGGATTCATCCGGTGTCAATGCCAGGATACAGGAAATATGCAAAAAATCATTGCCAGGATACAGCCATTACCGGGTTTTGCCAACAGCGGTCTGCCTGTGCATATACTGCGCCTCGATGAGCTCCACCCCGTTGTTTCCGGCAACAAATGGTTCAAGCTGCAGCACTATCTCTCCGATGCACAGCAACAGGACGCGCAAACGATTGCCAGTTTCGGCGGCGCTTATTCCAACCATATTGTGGCTACCGCTTTTGCTGCCATGGAAAAGGGATTGGATAGCGTGGGCTTTATACGCGGGGAAGCATCTGCCTGTCAGCCGGCGCTGGATGAAGCGGCTTCCTACGGCATGCAATTGCATTTTATAAACCGGGATGCTTACCGCAACAAAGCCGCCATCAGGGAGCAATACCATCAGCCGGGGTGGTACTGGGTGCCCGAAGGCGGTTATGGCATACAGGGTGCGGAAGGTGCGGCGGGTATATTGTCCTGCGCAGACACATCATCCTATACCCATATCCTTTGCGCTGCGGGCACCGGCACCATGACGGCGGGCCTGGTAAAAGCAGCCGGGCCGGCACAGCAGGTGGTATCCGTTACTGTATTGAAACATCCTTCCCTCGAAAACGATATCCGGGCTTTGCTGACGGAGAGTGAACAGCGGAA
>DASVLZ010000273.1:0-2619 GCA_036384615.1 Sediminibacterium sp. | reverse complement strand
TCCATCACCCCCCAGGCATGCGATATCGTGAACAAGGCCAAAGAAACCGGCCACCGTATCTGCTCTGTAGGCACTACTACTATGCGCGCCATGGAAAGCAGCTTCACAGCACAAAAACTGCTGAAGCCCAGTGAGGGATGGACCAACCACTTCATCCATCCACCTTACCATTTTAATGTGGCCGACAGCCTGGTTACCAATTTCCACCTGCCCAAGACCAGCCTGCTGATCATGACCTGCGCATTTGCCGGTTATGACCTGGCCATGGAAGCCTATAAAAAAGCGATCAAGGATAAGTACAGGTTCTTCAGCTATGGTGATGCATTGCTGATACTGTAATCCATTAGCAAATAAGAAATGGGGAGTAAGAATGAATCATTTTTACTCCCCATTTCTATTTAGCTACTTCCTGGTTATTGTTTGCCTTCGGAAAATAATCATAAGGTACAATACCCGAGAGCTTCTCCGCCCAGGACCAGTAGCCATCTGTGTATAGGCTCTCACCATCGAGATACGCGCCATTGATATACACAGTAATGGGCGTTGTTCCCTTCATGTATATATTAGTGGTAACAGGACTGGGCTTAACAAGAGCCGGCTTGATTCGATTGATCATATCGGGATAAGACCTGCCATATTCAACAGGAAAATCCCTGTGCCGGAACAGCACCTGCAGGCTGCCGGGAAACCGGAACCCAACAGATGCATTGCCCCTGCGATACACCAGGCTGTCGGCCTTTAGCAGGGTATCCAGCAGCATGGGACTGTCGCCTGCATTATCCATTACTTTCCGGAAATACCCGATAGAATCCGTATTATCTATATAGTTGTAAGGGTTAGGGCCAATAGCATTCTGGGAAGATTTTTTGAAATCGAGGTACTCTGTATATAGTTTCTTCACGCGTTTTTTTTCTTCCATGGTCAGGAAACCCCATCGCCTCACTTCAAAACCGCTCCCTGCCAGCCGGCCATCATACAGGCAACGGTAAAAATGCATCAGTGAACCATGGTAAGCAGTTTCGCGGTTCTTCTCCCATCGTTTCCTCACACTCTCCCGGCCGGTTTTCATCTCTTCGAAAAATGGGAAACCTTCGTAAGCAAAATCTTTTGTGAGGGTATCAAATGCAAATTGCCCAAGGTCAAATTTGATATCGTATCCCAATGCCTTATTGCGGATCAGCAGTCTTTTGTTGGCTGTGGCCGTAACTTTGTTGGTGGTTTTATCAAAATAAAAACGAAGTGCATCATTGTTCAGCAACTCTGTTTCCTCGGCAAAAAGGGATGTGCCAACCACATGTTCCATAAACAGCGAACCCCATTTCTCCCATCCGAATTTCTCCGACTGGCGCAGCACCACTTCTTTTAACTCCGCTACCCTTGGCTTAAGAAGTATGCGCAGGTTCGTGATCCTTTGTTCGGGAGGCACGGGCACATGGTATAATTCATAGCCAACAAAAGAAACGATCAGGTCATATTTGCCGGGGGGTAACATGTTCAGCAAAAAACTTCCACCTGCATTCGTGGTGGTTCCCATCGCTGTATTGCTGAAATATACATTGGCAGATGTGATGGGCTGTTGTGTAACAGAATCCAGCACGATCCCCTGCACAGTCTGTGCATACAACATGCCGCCGAACAATTTGCAGATACCACATAAAAAGCTACGCATCAATATGGCTTTAGCGGCAAAATAGTTTTTTTTCAACATTTATTTGCTTCCCTTATCCGGCTGGTAATCGTAGGGAAGCAGGTTACCGATCTTTTCCCACCATGCCCAGTAACCCGAGGTAAGCAGGTTAAGCTCCTCATAATAACTACCGTTGGCGAGTACATATAAAGGCTGCCCGGTAATAAGGGTGATCTCCGAGGTAAGCGGCTGGTCACGCACTATACCCGGCTGTCCGTAAGAGAAAAACTCCGCAGGTGTTTTCTTCAATGGATATACCACCTGCAGGTAGTCTTTAAAATGAAAACCGGCAGTAACGCTGTCGGCGCCATAAGCAATGCTATCGCCCGGCAGCACCTGGTTCACGAGTATGTTGAGTTTATCCGGCTGCTGCAGCACGGTATGGTAATAGGCGGCCGAATCGGGTGGAAACCCGTTAAAGGCATTGCTGATAAGCATCCTTCCATCGGCCATGGGGCGTTGTACCGCTATACGGTAAATGTCGCGCACACGTTTCTTTTCCGCATCCGATACTTTGATCAGCCTCCGCACTTCAAAATGATCTTCGAGCAGTTTATTACGGTAGAGGCTGCGCATAAAATGCATGAGCGATCCGTAATAGGCATCTTCCCGTTTCTTTGCACGCCGCCTGATCAGTCCCTTGCGCGAAGATGCCATCTCCTCAAAAAAAGGATAGCCTTCGTAGAAAAACATCTTCTGTGTAAAATCATATTCGAACCGTGTGAGGTCATATTTGATCCGGTAGCCCAATGCCTTGTTGTCGATCAACAATGTTGCGTTTGCAAAAGCCTGCAGGGTATTCTGCTTCCTGTTGAACCTGAATTTTACCACATCCTTGTTCAGCAACAGGCATTGCTTTGCATTTTCGGAAGTGCCGATAAAATTCTCCAGGAAAAATTTACCCCATTTCTCCCAGCCGTTCTTTTCATAGG
>DASVLZ010000272.1:0-5264 GCA_036384615.1 Sediminibacterium sp. | reverse complement strand
ATAGAACGGAGACCCTGGCCGAAAGATGATGACCCGTTTACCAATGCCTCCGCACCCATACGGATAAAAGCCATGGGCAAACAGATACCGGGATGGAAGATAGACCAGTATGGCCTCTGCGGTGTGCTGCCGCAAAGCCCTGTAACAGCAGGGGGCAAGGCAACTCCGCTTACCCTTGTACCAATGGGAGGGGCAAGGCTGCGTATCTCTGCATTTCCTGTTGTGCAAAAAGGAAACTGACGATCACCTGCAATACTGCATCATCTTGGCAGTTACTTCCATCAACCCGTTGTAGTCGTTGGGTTTTACAATATAGTCCAGTGCACCAAGGGTGAGGGATTGTTTGCGGCTTTCTTTGGAGCTGGAGGTGGTGAACACCACAATGGGTACATCATCAAAATCGCCGGTGCTGCGTATACGGGAGAGCGTTTCCATACCATCCAGCACGGGCATGTTGAGGTCGAGCACCACGAGGCAGGGTTTGGGAAGCGCTTTGTTCTGTATCCTTTCAATAGCCATCTGCCCGTTGGAAACCACTTCCACGCGGCAACCACTGTCGATATCCCTGAAGCTGTCGCTGATCATTTCCTGGTCATCCGTATCATCATCGGCCACCAGTATGATCTTTTCCGCTATCGTTGTGTTCATGCATCCCAATATTAAAATTTTGTGCCCGTATTTCCCATAGCGTTAACTGCGACAACCATCCTTTTGCCGGATCAGGCAGGTAAAAGAAGCGCCGGGAGCCATCCCCCCCAAAACCTTAAAAATGGCTTATAAAACAGGCTGTTTTGTAGTGATATTCACTGTTGTTTGTAGTAAATTATTTAGCTTGCATCTGATTCCCCGGTCCATAAAATGAAAAAGCAGTGTTTTTTTGGAAGGATACCTCATACATGCAACCTCGCAGCGGCCGGCATCATGGCTTTTTTTGCTTTCTGGGGTATTACACTGACCGGGTGCAGTAAGGATCCCGGAGAAAAAAAACAGGTGATCGATACCACCCCGCCGCCATCCACCGCACCTTCCGGTATGATCAAAGAGTTTTATATTGATGATACGCTGATAGGGTACGATAGGGGCACATTCGTGCGCTGGTATGTTACGGAAACGAATAATTATACCACCGTTAAACTCAACGATGTAAAAGTGGCGTTCAGCGGATCGGTGACCACAGGGCCTCTGAAATCAGATGTAGCCTACACGCTTACCGTGAACAACGGGCTTGCACAAACCAAAAAGATCAAAGTGGCGGACGAGACCAGCACAGTCTTATGGAACTCGGGCAAACGCTGGCAGCCGGCTGATATATGGGTGTACAAACTGGTAAAATCAACGGGTTCATTGGGGCAGGATACGCTGGTGTACGACTGGGTGAGTGTATTCAATGGCAATTACCAGTATTACCAGGATATCAGGCTGAGCTTTGCACTTACGGGGATTGCCAGAGAGGAATCCGCCACCAGCTCATGGGCTGCCGTTACAAGCAAATTCGTTCCCGAACTGCCCGTTGTGCCAGGCACCAAACGCACTTTCAACTGGAAGAATACCCTTTTCACTATCGACAGTGCATCGGCCGACATGCTCACACTGCGGTATGATACCACCGATATGTCGGGTGCGAAGGGAAAAAAACAGGTGAAGTATGTGGCTGTGGACTAAAAGATCAGGATAACAGATTCTGTCTGGCAAGGAACTCCAGTTTTTCATTTGCCTCGATCAGTTTCTCTGTCAGCTCTTTATTTTGCCTCCGCAGTTCGAGTACTTCAAAGGCTTTGAAGATGAAATTTTTTACATCTTCTTCGTTCCAGGGTTTGGAGAGGTATTTGTATACCTGTCCAACATTGATGGCATCGATCACGGCATTGATATCGGTATAACCGGTGATCAGTATGCGGATGGGTTCAGGATGCGTGGCGAGTATGGATTGGAAGAACTCGATGCCTGTCATTTTAGGCATACGCTGGTCGCTCAGGATAACATCAACCGGTTCAGTATCCAGGATCTTCATCCCTTCTTCGGCAGATTCGGCGGTGAAGATGTTGAACGTTCTCCTGAACGCGGCCCGGAAGGAAGTGATGTTATTGGGTTCGTCATCAACGTACAGAACGTTGATCTTTTTCTCTTCCATTTTTTATCCTGGATTTAATGGGAGTTGAAATTATGATCAATTACAGAATATAAAGGTACTAAAAACGAATATTAAAGCGAATAAATAAAATAAAGAAGGCTTTGTTTCGTTATTTTGTTTCAGTGACAATAATTCCATCTGAAGATGCAAGAAACTGCCGCGTTAAAGACTGAGATCCGTATCAGGGCCTTCCGGGCAGTGGATGATCCATTGACATGCCAGAAATTCATCGATGGCCACAAGAACGTGCTGGAGTATCATGGCATCATGAAAGTGACCTCTTCCAACAATGAATGGGCAAACAACCCCGCCGTATTCGTGATCGTGGTGGAAACGCTCGATGGGGAAAAGCTGTATGGCGGCGCCCGTGTGCATGCTGCCAACGGCATTATACCACTGCCCATAGAAGATGCCACGGGGTATATGGACGACAGGATCTATGATATAGTAGGCATCTGCGCCCAGCATGGCACCGGGGAGCTCTGCGGTTTATGGAATTCCAAAGAAGTGGCTGGCCTGGGAGTGGGAAGCCTGTTCCCATCCATAGCAGCGGTGGTGATCGCAGAGCAGATAGGCCTTACTACCATGTTCTCGCTCTGTTCTCCGGCCACGGTAAGGTTTAACCAGTGGATCGGCAGCACCATACTGAAAACAGTAGGCAACGATGGAACCTTTTATTACCCCAAACTGGACCTGCTGGCCACGGCCGTTTTTTTATCCGATGCCATTACGCTTGAACATGCACATCCCCGCGAAAGGGAAAAGATGCTGTATCTTCGGAAAAACCTGCAATCGGTCTCCATTGAGAAATCGCCTTTCAAGAACTTCTCTGTGAAAGTGCATTACGACCTCAAAATAGCGAGCGCCAATGAGCGGGAATTCAAGATACCGCTGAAGATTAAAGAAAAGCGTACATGAACAAACTGCTGTTTACCATCACCGCCATCCTGCTGCTCAATATTGCCCCCTTAGCAGGGAAACCGGAACTCATCTTACATTACAAATCCATCCTCCTCATCATCGCCGCCGCCTGCCTCTGGCTGAGCCAGCCGGCCTTCAGCACACAGGAAGCCAAAAGGGATAAGAACAGCGACAGGCTCTCCATCATCGTAATACTGCTCATGTCTTCACTGAGCGTGGTAGCTTCTGTTGTGGAATGGGCCTACCGCAACAATGCCGTGGAATCGTCTATTTCCATGACCATTGCAGGAGCTTTGCTGCTGGTGCTGGGTATTGCAGTGCGTGTATGGGCCATACGCACCCTCGGCAAACATTTTACGGCCACCGTTACGCTTACAGACGATCACCAACTGGTACGCACAGGCCCTTACCGTTTTGTACGGCACCCCAGTTATCTCGGCGCCTTTATGGCCATCATGGGTTGTCCCATATTCCTCAATGCCTGGTGGGCAACCGGCATCGCCATCGCGGCTATGACCATTGCCTATTATTTGCGCATTGGTGTTGAAGAAAAGATGCTTTCTTCTTACTTTGGTGATAAATACCTGGAGTACAGCAAACAGACCAAGCGGATCATTCCCTTTATCTGGTAAAACAATCACTGACTGCGTATGCGTTTCTTTGGCCATCATAGGGGAAAAATCCTGCACCTGTTTCCGTTCATTTCCTTACTGGTTGTTTTCATGGGCATGGCTACCGGGCTCTGTTCGCAGCCGGTAGCGATCACCGGTACAGGCAAACCCGTGGCAGTAGGTACGGGCATGTATATTTTTACAGACAGCTCAGGAAAATACAGCAGCGCGGATATATTGTCTGCCCCCGGTTTTGCGAGGGCCACCAGCACAAGTCCCATCTTCCCCGTAATAAAGGGAAATATCTGGGTGAAGTTCTCCCTGGTTAACCGGTCTGCCGACTCTATCCAGTATATAGACCTGCAATATCCCAATATCACCAGCCTCTCATTTTACCGCAAGCAGGGTAATGCGCTGGTATTGCTGAAAGAAGCGGGGCAATCACTCAGTTTTGCAGACAATAACCAGGTAGGTCCCAATTTCACCTGCCGTATTGTGCTGCACCAGGGCGATTCGGCCAGTTATTTTGTGAGGATCAACAGCAGGCACCAGGTGCTGCTGCCTTTTTTTATATCAGACAGAACAGCGCTCGATACATCGCAGAGCCTGCAGGAGATCGTGATCGGGTTGTATGTGGGCGTTATGCTGGCCATATTCCTGTACAACCTCTTCCTGTTCTTTTCCACGCGCGACAGCAGCTATTTCGTGTATATCTGTTACCTGCTCTTCCTTACGCTGGCGCAGATATCGGTATCGGGTTACGGGTATAAATACCTCTGGAGCCACCTGCCCGTGCTGAACCGGTATTCGGTAGTGATTACATCGGCGCTGGCGGGTATGAGCGGTATTGCATTTGCCATTTATTTCCTGCACATGAAGCGTTTCGCCAGGAAGCTGATGCCCGTGCTCTTCCTGCTGATCGCGTTTTATGTGGTTGCCATCATATCAAGCCTGGCCGGCAATAACAGCCTCAGCTATAATATCCTCAACTTCATCAGCATGGTAGGAGGGTTCCTGCTGCTGGGGGTATCGCTGTATATAGCCCGTAAAAAGCATTATAAGCCTGCCTATTTTTATTTTGTGGCATGGTGCGCGTTTCTCGCAGGCATCATCATATTCGTACTGCGCAATATCAACGTGCTGCCGTACAATAATTTTACCACCTATGTACTGTATGTAGGCTCTGCCATCGAAGGGATACTGCTCTCTATAGCCCTTGCCGACAAGATCAACTCGCTGCGCGCGGAGAAAGAAAAATCCCAGGCGGATGCCCTCCGTATATCGCAGGAGAATGAAAGACTGGTACGCGACCAGAACATTGTACTGGAAAAGAAAGTGGCGGAACGCACCGAAGAACTGCAGGCTACTAATGAAAACCTGAGCACTGCATTGCACGACCTGCAGGATGCGCAGACCCAACTGGTGGAAGCCGAGAAAATGGCATCCCTGGGCCAGCTTACTGCGGGCATAGCGCATGAGATCAATAATCCTATCAACTTCGTCAAGTCAAACATCAAACCCCTCCAGCTCGATATCAAGGACCTCCTGGAAGTGATATCGGAATACGACCAGTTGCATAGCCTGGAGCAGGATAAAATGAC
>DASVLZ010000271.1:0-8839 GCA_036384615.1 Sediminibacterium sp. | reverse complement strand
AAAACAAGGTAAACTACCTGGTGTGCTGTCATGACAGAGCTTTGTACAAAGATAGGCGGTGTAAATCAATATAGAACAGATGAGCAAGGAACAAGGAACAGATGAACAAGGATCGGAGATTCATTACATGAAACTTATCCTCTAACAAGAATAAATTTTCCGATCCTTGTTCATCTGTTCCTTGTTCCTTGCTCATCTGTTCCATGCCTTTTCTTTCTTTCCCATTGCAGCAAAATACCAATGCATATAAGCACGATAATGGGAACCACTATGTTGATAAACTGCCAGGTGGTTCTTTGTTCGGCCACTTTTCGTTTATCCAGCAGGCGCAATATGAAATCCTTGTTGCGACTTTCGAACAGGTGGTTATCGCTTACGAGGTAATCCATGGCATTGAGGAAAAATTCCCTGTTGGCAAACCGGTAGTTTTCCAGGGGCAGTACGCCCATGGGCAGGGGACCCGCGGTAGCACTTACCGCATTGGTTACCATATCCGCATCGCTCACCACGATTTGTTTGCTTTCCTTCGCTCCTGCGGATAGAAACGGCCTGCCTGAAATACGCTGAACGGAATCCAGCTCCGCAGCACCCAGCCTGTTGGCAAATAATGACCTGAACTTTCCTTCGAGCAGCACCGCAACAGGTATATAACTTTTATTGAATGATGCCAGGTCTTCCTCTCCTCTTACGCTGTTAAGCGTTACCATGGCCGGAGAGTTCAGGCGGCGGCTGTTGCTGTCTGTAGTAAGCAGGATGGTTTTATTAATACCGGGCGCTTTTACCGTATCGATGCTCGATGGGAAAATAGACAGTACCCTGTCGAGGTTCTGTGAAATAGGGTTCCTGTTCCTTGCCGAGAGAAAGGGATAATAAGGCCAGGGAATCCTTTGCATACGCGGACTGTTATCCGCATTCGTTCCTATTACGATAGGTATCTTGGAGCAATTGAGGTCCTGCACCAGATCGGGGTTAATGCGCACACCATACCTGAACAGGATATCATCCACATCCAGTCCCCTGTCGAATGCGGTATATTCTGCCTGACTGCGCATGAGGCTGTCAAGCTCTGCATGCAGTTTATCGATGAACCAGATCACATGTCCGCCGTTCATCACGTACTGGTCTATCTTCAGTTTATCTTCTTCCGTAAAAGGCAATGTGGGTTTTACGATCATCAGTGCGTTGATGAATGCAGGGTCGGGATATCCTTTTTTAAGATCAAATACCGCCAGCCGGTACTCACTCCGCAGGCTTTCGCCAAGATCATTCACTTTCAGGTCGATCGGCTCCCCGTTACCTACAGCGTATGCAATGGTAGGCACGTATTTGCGGGTAAGTTTATCAATGGCATTGGCAAATTTGTATTCCAGCAGGGCTTCCGCGGCATTGCGGGTGGCTTCTACGTCTTCTTCCGCACTGCCGTTGAGTACATCATACTGTTTGTACATTTTACGGCTGCTGCGCAGATCAACGGCTATTGGTTTCTGGCCGGCCCTGAAACTGACCAGCGCGGAAGGTATGATCAGCTGGCTGGTTTGCTTTTCATCTCTCGATGATACTGTTTCACTCTGCTCAAACACCACGCCCAGCTTTGCGAGGCTGTCGTAATACATCACTTTCGCAGTATCGTTCCTGATATCCTCACCTGGTTTTTCAAAACGCACCTGTACCAGGTTGCCGGATAATGACCGGAACTCATCCAGCAGGTCGCGCGTGGCAATACCCAGTTTTTTATAGTCGGCAGGAAGATCACCTGTAAGGAATACCTGTATTGTAATTACGCTGTCAAGGTTTCTCAGCAGCTCTTTTGTGGCACGGGTAACGCTATGTCTTTTTTCTGCTGTGAGGTCGATGCGGTAGGATACCTGTGACGACAGGAACACTGCTGCAATGAACAATACCACTGCCACCCATATTCCGTATTTATTTAGCCAGCGCTTCTGCATAGGTTACCGGTTCATGATATTTCTCTTTGTGATATACAGGAACAGCAGTATGATACCCGCGAAATAGATGATATCGCGTATATCGATCACACCCCTGCTGATACTGCGGTAATGGGCATTGATGCCCAGCATTTCGATATAATAATCCCAGCCGGCGGTAAACACAGGTAGTTTGCTGATCGCCTCGAACCCGGTATACAACAGGAAGCAGACAAAAGCGCCTGCGATAAATGCCACTACGGTATTATTGGTGAAGCTGCTGGCGCAGATGCCGATGGCAGTAAACACAGCGCCCAGTAATACCAGGCCAATATAACTGCCAATGGTACTTCCGATATCTATACCTCCCGTAACACTTAAAGCCTGTACCGAGAAGGCATATATAATGGTGGGAAGAAGTGCCGTAACGGTTATGATCAGCGCGCCGAAAAATTTACCTCCTACTATCTGTGCGGGTGATAGCGGAAGGGTTTTCAATAATTCAAAAGTACCTCCCCTGTATTCATCTGCCAGGCTGCGCATGGTGATGGTGGATACGAGGAAGAGCAGTATGAGTGGGGCCTTGTCGAAAAAAGCGGCCAGGGTGGCGTAACCGAAATCGAGGATATTGCTTTCAGGAAAAACAAAAAGTACCAGCCCGTTCAGCAGCAGGAAAACAGCCAGGGCAATATAGCCGGTGAGGCTGCTGAAATACTGCTGCCATTCCTTTTTGCAGATCATCCACATGCTCCAAAACTAATTGTTCCCGGCGAATTGCCCTATTCGCAGTTGTTTTTTGAAAGCACTTTATGGAATTTCTCACATTTAGCGTCTTATTCCAAAATCATGCTGCATGAAAAGAATATTACTAACGATCCTGTGCGCATCGCCCGTAGGGATCATTATGGCGCAAACGCAAGCCAAGAAGCAACCTCCTAAAGTAGAAGTGCAAAAATTCAAACCGCCTGTTATCAAAAAAGATGTGGCTCCGCCGCCTCCGCCCGTGGAAGCTCCCAAAGCGGATGTACACAAATTCAAACCACCCGTTATTAAAAAGGATGTGGTGATAAAAAAGAAAGTGCCGCCACCACCGCCACCCGTAGAGCAGGCCCCGAAACCTGAAGTGCACAAATTCAAACCACCTATTATCAAAAAAGATGTGCCCCCGCCACCACCGCCCGCGGAGCCACGCCATGCACAAAAGAAAGGATGATAACAGGTTTATAACCCGCAGAACTGGCAGTTAACAGGGGCATTACTCCTGGTACGCCTTCTGCACCGTTGGCAACCTGACATGTGTTTTATTTAAATAGAGGAGTTAAAGCCCCTGTAGTCTTGCAGGGGCATTTGAAGTTCCCTGAGAAGGGTTTACATTAAACGGCAAAGCTTTCGCCGCAGCCACAACTGCGGCTGGCGTTGGGGTTGTTGAAGTAGAAGCCTTTGCCGTTCAAACCGTCTGAGAAATCGAGTTCTGTATTTACCAGGTATAAAAAACTTTTGAGATCGGTTACCACTTTCACGCCATTGTCTTCGAATACCTGGTCCATGGGTTTTACTTCGTTGTCGAAATCCAGCTTATAGCTCAGCCCGGAGCAGCCACCACCCACAACGCCTACGCGTAGGAAATAGGAATCATCTCCCGTAATGCCCGCCTCTTCCTTCAGCTGCTGCACTTTCTTTTTCGCCTTCTCGCTTACGTATATGCTGTTCTCTGTTGCAACCATAGTTTGATTGTTTTATTGCAGATGGAAGATTTCAGATTTTGATTGAACTACAATCTGCCATCTGCAATTGTCCATTTGCAATCCATCAATGTATCCTTTCTTCAAACACCAGCTCTTCCAGGCCGTTTTTCTTCCTGTAGTCGTTGATGGCGGATTTGATGGCGTCTTCGGCCAGTACGGAGCAGTGGATCTTTACAGGAGGCAGGTTGAGTTCTTCCACCAGCTCCATGTTGTCGATCTTAACCGCTTCGTCTACTGTTTTACCCTTCAGCCATTCAGTGGCCAGTGATGAGGAAGCTATTGCTGATCCGCAACCGAATGTTTTGAATTTAGCATCTGTGATCATGCCGGTGGTATCGTCTACTTCTATCTGCAGGCGCATTACATCGCCGCATTCAGGAGCGCCCACCAGCCCGGTGCCTACATTCTTCTTCGACTTATCCAAAGTACCTACGTTCTTCGGATTGGTATAGTGGTCGATCACTTTTTCTGAGTATGCCATAGTGTTCTAATTTGATAATTCGATAATTTGATAATGTGCTAATTAGCTGATGTGCTGATTAGCTAATGAATATAAGTTGATACAAATGACCTCATTCGGTTAATATGTTGATGTGATCCCATTATCTCATTATCAAATCATCACATTCTCACATTAGCTAATCAGCACATCAGCTAATTAGCACATTAACTCAATGATGCGCCCATTCAATCTTGTCAAGATCCATACCTTCTTTGAACATTTCCCATAAAGGGCTCATTTCACGCAGTTTCAGAACGGTGTCGGTTACGGCCTTGATGGTGTAATCGATCTGTTCTTCGGTGGTGAAGCGTCCCAATCCAAAACGCAGCGAACTGTGTGCCAGATCATCACCCAGTCCCAGTGCTTTCAGCACATAGCTGGGTTCCAGTGATGCCGAGGTACAGGCCGAGCCGGATGACAAGGCGATGTTCTTGTTAAAGCCCATCATCAGGCCTTCCCCTTCCACGTATTTGAAGGAAATATTGCTTACATGCGGTAACCGGTGTTCGCGGCTTCCGTTCACATAGCTTTCTTCTATCTGCAGCAGTGCGTTCTCCAGTTTATCGCGCAGTTTGCTCAGCCTTGCTGATTCTTCGGTCATTTCCAGCCGGGCAAGTTCGCATGCTTTACCAAAACCTACGATACCAGGTACATTCAGCGTACCGCTGCGCATGCCCCTTTCATGACCGCCGCCATCCATCTGCGCCGTTACTTTCACACGCGGGTTCTTGCGGCGTACATAGAGGGCGCCTACGCCTTTGGGACCATACATTTTATGTGCCGAGAAGGCCATCACATCAATGCCGTCTTTATTCACATCCACGGGTACTTTGCCTACGGCCTGCGTGCCATCGGTAAAGAACAGGATACCGTTCTTTCTTGCCAGCGCGCTGATCTCTTTCACAGGCTGTATCACACCTATTTCGTTATTCGCGTACATGATCGCAATGAGGATGGTGGTGGGCTTGATAGCCGCTTCCAGTTCCCTCATATCCACCAGTCCGTTGGGCTGCACTTCCAGGTAGGTTACCTCACCGCCCAAACGCTCAATGTGTTTGCAGGTATCCAGCACCGCTTTATGTTCTGTGGTGCAGGTGATCACATGGTTGCCCTTGCTGGCATACATTTCAAATACGCCTTTGATGCCGAGGTTATCTCCTTCGGTAGCACCGGAGGTAAAAATGATCTCTTTCGGATCAGCCCCGATCAGTTTGGCAACCTGCTCGCGCGCATAATCCACCGCTTCTTCTGCTTCCCAGCCAAAGGGGTGGTTACGGCTGGCCGCATTGCCGAAATGATCGGTAAAAAAAGGCAACATAGCTTCCAGCACACGGGGGTCCATGGGTGTGGTTGCGTTATTATCCAGGTAGATCGGTAATTTCAACATAAGTCACAAAGTTTATAAATCTCCAAGTCACGAAATTACTGCAAATCGTGCTTATTTTGGGGTATCACCGGCCCCTGTTCATGTTTTTTTCATATTTCGAAAAACGGGGCTGCCAAAAGCCATCATCATGTTAAAAATCGAGCATATCGGCATCGCGGTAAAGGACTTCTCAAAGGCAATTCCGCTCTATGAAAAGCTGCTTGGCGCGCCCTGTTACAAAACCGAGGCCGTGGCTTCGGAAAACGTCAACACCGCTTTTTTCCGCCAGGGCGAATCCAAGATAGAGCTGCTGGAAAGCACCGACCCCGGTGGTGTGATCGCCAGGTTTATCGAAAAAAAAGGAGAAGGCATCCACCATATCGCTTTTGAAGTGGCCGATATCCATGCCGAAATGACCCGCCTCCGCCAGGAAGGCTTCACCCTGTTGAACGAAATCCCAAAAAACGGCGCCGACAATAAACTGGTCTGCTTCCTCCACCCAAAGGATACGGGGGGAGTATTGGTGGAGTTGTGTCAGGAGAGGTAGGGAAATTGAGCCATTGCAGATTGTCGATGGCAGATTGACAATAAACAATCTGCCATCGACAATCTGCAATCTGCCATCCTACTGTATTCCCAGCTTCTCCACCGCCACCTGCGCGGCGGCCTGGCTGGCGTCTTTTTTGTTGTAGCCCTTGCCGGACGACAGCATTTCGCCATCGAGCATGGCACGCATGGTGAAGAGGCGGCGGCTGCCTTCCATTTTTTCATCGGCAAGCTCAAAAATGAGTGTCTTGCCGTTCTTGTTGGCCCAGCCTATAAGTTTATTCTTGAGGTTAATGTCTACCTGCTCCAGGTCGTCCACAAACATATGCGGCTGCACGATATGCCGGAGTACCCAGTTATGGGTTTTTGCATAGCCTTTATCGAGGTATACAGCCCCTACCAGGGCCTCGAGCGTATTGCCGAATATCTGGCTGCCCTTGAGGGCATTATCGAATTTATTGTAGAAAGTAAGCTTGCGCAGGCCCATTTTCAGCGCTATATCATTCAGCTGCTGGCGATTTACCATCTTGCTGCGCATCTCGGTCAGAAAGCCCTCGCCTTTGTAGGGATAGCGTTTGAACAGGTAATCGGCCACTATGGCGCTGAGCACAGCATCCCCAAGGTATTCGAGGCGCTCATTGTTCTCATCGGGGGTTTCTTTTACGGAGCGGTGGCTTAGTGCTGTACGGTATAGCAGGGTATTGCTGGTTTTGATGCCCAGCACATTCTTCAATTGTTTTTCGAAAGACGGGTTTCCGCCTTTTTTCAGGAGCTTCTTTATGAATTGCACGGAATTAAGCTACGTATTTTTTTACAATCACGCAGGCATTATGTCCGCCAAACCCGAAAGTGTTGCTCAGAGCCACATCCACTTTTCTTTGCTGGGGCTTGTTGAAGGTGAAGTTGAGTCTGGGATCCAGTTCGGGATCGTCTGTAAAATGGTTGATGGTGGGGGGTACAATATCTTCCTGTACCGCTTTGATGCAGGCAATGGCTTCAATTACGCCGGCGGCGCCGAGGCAGTGGCCTGTCATGGATTTGGTGGAGCTGATATTGAGGTCATACGCATGGTTGCCGAACACTTCGAGGATGGCTTTCACTTCCGCCCCATCTCCCAGGGGTGTGGATGTGCCATGGGTGTTGATATAGTCGATCTCTGCCGGCAGCATCTGCGCATCTTTCAATGCCGCTGTCATAACATTACGTGCGCCCAGTCCTTCGGGATGGGGTGCTGTAAGATGGTAGGCATCCGCGGTAGCGCCGCCGCCTGCCACTTCGCAATAGATCTTTGCACCTCTTTTGAGGGCATGTTCCAGTTCTTCCATCACCAGCACGCCTGCGGCTTCGCCCATTACAAAACCATCGCGGTCTTTGTCGTAAGGGCGGCTGGCGGTCTTGGGATCATCGTTGCGCTCGCTCATGGCTTTCATGGCATTGAAACCACCTACGCCGGCAGCGCAAACAACAGCTTCGGAACCACCCGCGAGAATGATATCCGCCTTACCCAGACGAAGATTATCGAGTGCGGAAATAATGCCATTAGTACTTGATGCACAGGCACTTACTACTGCGTAATTAGGTCCGCGGAAACCATGGCGCATGGATATCTGCCCTGCGGCAATATCCAGTATCATTTTGGGGATGAAAAAGGGATTGAAGCGCGGTGTGCCATCGCCATGGGCAAAGTTCACCACTTCTTCCTGGAAGGTGGTAAGGCCGCCGATACCGCTGGCGAACATAACGCCAACGCGGTCCACATCCACATTATCCTTGCTGATGCCTGCATCTTTCACGGCCATATCGCTGGCTACCATGGCTATCTGGGCAAAACGGTCCGTTTTACGGGCCTCTTTTTTGTCCATGTAGGCGGTAGGATCAAAACCCTTGATCTCACAGGCAAACCGTGTCTTGAATTTGGACGCATCGAAAAGAGTGATCATATCGGCTCCGGAAACACCATTGATCAGCCCGCTCCAATAATCATCCAGATTATTTCCGAGAGGCGTAAGTGTTCCGATCCCTGTGATAACTACCCTTTTCAATTGCATATGATCAGCCTGTTTAAGTGATTAATCCGCCTTTTGTGGCTTTGACGCCGCAAGAAGGCGGATTAAAATTATTCCATGAACGGTGTTAGATCTTACTTAGCGTGTTCTTCCAGATAAGCCACAGCCTGTCCAACAGTGGTGATGGTTTCAGCCTGCTCATCGGGAATGGAGATATTGAATTCCTTTTCGAATTCCATAATCAACTCAACGGTATCCAAAGAATCGGCTCCGAGGTCGTTAGTGAATGAAGCCTCATTGGTCACTTCTGCTTCATCAACTCCCAACTTGTCAACTATGATTTTCTTTACTCTTGTAGCGATGTCTGACATTGTAAAAGTTTTTGTTACGGCTGCAAAAATATACTTTTTAGCACATCCCCAATCTTTTCAGGCATTTTTGTTTATAAACAACATTACAATATATAAGCGGCTGATCCGTCATTTTTTAAAGAGGTTCTTTATCGTGGATATCCCCGTTCCTGAAACATTGGCGCGGTAAAATCCGGGAATTGGCTGCGGGATCCGTTCATTTCGCATCTATTTTCCCGATTCTCATTATCTTGTAACCCTTACCCCAACGTATGGCATTAAAAATTATAGATCACGGTTCAAAAGAATACCGGGCAATGGTAGACCTGCGCCATATTTTGCTGCGTAAGCCATTGGGGCTCACTTTTACGCAGGAGGACCTGGACGGTGAAAAAAATG
>DASVLZ010000270.1:0-2538 GCA_036384615.1 Sediminibacterium sp. | reverse complement strand
TTATCATTATCGAAATACATCCCTGCAATATCCAGCGTGGATTTGCCGGCAAGGGTATTGTCGAGATTGTAAGAAGGCACGGCAGGAGCCGGCAGGTGGTCAAACAGCCCGTCATTCTCATCGAATGTGAGGAAGAAAACTGTCTTACTCCATACTTCGGGATTGGAAGTGATAGCCGACAATACTTCATGCGTAAAATCGGATGCCCTGTACGGACTGGAAGGAGCGCCGGGATGCTCTGAATTGCTTTGCGATGGCAGTACCCAGCTCACCTGTGGCAGGCGGTTATTTTTTACATCATTGGCCAGGTCCTCGAGCGACCAGTGCCGCATACCGTTCTCATAAACAGGAGAACCCGGCTTTGCTTTGCGGAAACTTTCAAAAGCCAGGCAGCCGTGCATAGCACCGGTCCAGTTATCGTTGGGATCCTGGTATATGCGCCAGCTGATGCCGGCCTCCTGTAATACATCGGGTATGGTAGGCCATTTGAAAGCATTGCCTGCATAGGTATAGCCAGGGTCAGGCATAGTGCCTTTTATCCAGCAACGCAGGTTCACAGGCTCCGAATCCTTATCTGTACAGTTGATCCCCGCTGCCCGCTTCTGCGGATCACATACAGAGCCCGACCAGAACACGATACGGTTAGGGTCTGTACCGGTAGCTACTGAACAGTGGTAGGCATCACAGATGGTAAACGATTCTGCCATGGCATACTGGAACGGGATCTCTTCCCGAGTATAATATGCCATGGAATAAGGTGTTTTGAACAGCGGCCAGAAACCGTATTTCCCCTGGTTCCAGGCGGCCTGTGTATCGGGAAAATTATGCGGGGTTCCGTTTACGAATGCGGCATCAGACACTTTACCATCTGCGCGGTAGGGAGGAATGATCTTTTTTCCATCCGATTGATCAAACACTCTTCTGCCGCTCTCCAGCGGTATGGGAAAGCGGTCACCAAAACCGCGCACACCTCTCATCGCCCCGAAATAATGATCGAATGAACGGTTCTCCTGCATGAGGATAACGATATGCTCCACATCATTGATAGACCTTGTGGCATTATTGGCTTCTACTGCCAGTGCATTCTGTAAGAGCTGCTCCCATACAACGGCAGTCAGCCCTAACCTGGCGGATAGTTTAACGAATTCTCTTCTGTGCAGTTTGGACATAATGAACAATTGAATGATAGCATCGTATCACTCCTCAACTTAACACTTTATCGTATACAACGTACATTGCCTGTCCTTTTCCGCCGATGGATTCCGCAAATCCCCTCGACTCCTTATTGGATTCATTTACCGGGTAGTATAAACTGCTTTTCAATCCCAGTTTTTCATGATATCCATACACTTGCATGGCAAGCGCTTTGGATACTCCTTTTCCCCTGTATGCTTCTGTAACACCGATTCCCAGGATACCGGCCCTCTGAAATTTCTTTGCACGGAACAGCAACTTAAGTATTGCCGGCAGGCCTACACTTCCGTTGAACCCGCGGAAAAGCGGTGTCAGGTCGGGTAATGCGAAACAAAAGCCCACCGGTTTTCCATCCACCTCGGCAAACTGTATCTGGTGCACATCAAGGATGGGTTTCATGGGACCGAAAAATTCTTTTGCTACTACATTGTCAAGGGTAGTGAATTCCCACTCATTTACAAAAGTTTCGTTCAACAGGCTGGTCAGTATCTCTATATCCCTGTTCCAGTTCTTTTTGGAAATGGGCCTGATGGTAACTGTTGCATGGTTTGCATACCGCTGTCTGGCTTCCCTGTATTTTTCACCGGCAAAATCAATTTCATAAAACCATAAAGGGTAAGTGGGCTGGTACCCCCAGCTTTCAATATATGCCTGGTAATATGATGGATGCCAGGGTGTCGGGAACATAGGGTCTTTATCAAAAGCAGCAGCGAGGAATCCCATATTCTGGGGTGCTCCGCCGTTCACAGGAGCGATCACCCTGGTTACTCCTTTTTCTTTCAGCCATTTTTCTGCGCATTGTATCATTTCGGCTACCTCTGTACCACAATCCTCAGCTGCGGCGAAAAACCCGATAAACCCGGCGCCTGCCTGTTTTTCGGCCTGGTATCTCCTGTTGATAATAGCAGCGCAGCGCGCCACATCCACCCCTTCTTTTGAAGCGATAAACAAAGCCAGTTCCATTTCTTTGAACATCGCGGACCTCCTGGTCAGCAGCTTCACCACATCGGCATCTATCTCGGAAATGTACAGGGGAAATGGTTTCATCAGTTTCCGCTCCAATGATACAAACCGCTGCAAGGCGGCTTTATTGGAAGGATCGACCGTTGTAACAGTAGGTAAACTCATATAGCAGCATTTTGGTTTGGCCTGAACGGTTTTCAGCATCCCCGCTTATTCTGTCTGAAAATCCCCTGCTGGTTATTGGATATTCGGATCAGCGCCCCGGTATGGCGCTATAGGTCTGTAAGACTTTGAGAAAACCAGGAACATACGCTACGGCATGGTCCCGGCTTATGGTGACTAAATTAGTCAACATACGGTAGTCATGCAAGTTTTCCGGAA
>DASVLZ010000269.1:0-6869 GCA_036384615.1 Sediminibacterium sp. | reverse complement strand
ACCACTTTGATTGAAAGGTGTTCTTCGAAGAAGAAATGATGTATACAGGTGCTGCATGCTTATGTAGGTATATTTAGAATACCTGCCGCAGGTTTTCCGTGCTGTTCAAATGAGCCGCAGTTAACATACCCCATGGGTCTCCTATAAGTTGCCCGTCGCGAACATAATAAGCGGTAGTTACTCCGGCCGCAGCTTCAATAGACCTGGCTGAAGCCGTATAATCCCGTCGCGCATCAGCATTCGGGAAATCATTTGTGATGATCTCAACACGATTAATCGGAGCTACCTGTGCACAGATTTCCCGGAAAGTGGCATGATGTTCCGGCGAATCGGTCATAAAAGGCCAGTGAAAACAGGCAATCCCCGTGGCTCCAAATCCTAATACCAGCCCGCAGGAAGTAGTGCCAACATTGAATACGCGCTCTCCTGCCTGCGCTACAGCTGTATGCCCCTGTATAATAGCATGCGCCCTGGGCGGCCGTGGCGCAGCTACAGGTGCAGCAGCAGGCGCAGCCGCCGCAGGCCCTCTTAACCTCGCAATGAGGCCGGATAACTGCGCCACACCCTGTGCTTTATCTGCAATATGTTTAAAGTCTCCGGGCTGGTGCGGCTGCTCCAGAATTTCTGGCGGAATATCATCTGTGGAACCCGTGTTCACATGTTCCTGGAGCGCATTGCGTACGCGGTTCACAATAGCATCCATATATGTATCTACAGTATCAGCCTCGGCTGCGCCCGGCGCAAACCGTGCTATTGCTTTTGAAATATGTGCAGCATCCTGCTCTGCATAATGCGCGAACCATTTAGCGATATACGGGCAATCGGCGGATGTCTGGTTGATCTGCTGTAAAATTCCATCGGCCGCAATGGAAATGCGTTTTTGCAGGTCGGTCAAAAATACAGATTTACTGATGGCACCCGCTTCAGACGGCTCGCCTTCGCCAGTAATAAAGGAGTGGTCTTTAGCAGCATATTGTACGGGCACAAAAGCTGCTCTGTTGTCTCCGGTAAGGGTTCCTGTATTATCCTGAAGATCATTGTCTGCCTCCACAGGCTGCATATATTGTGGTTGCAGCACAGGCACCGCAGGCAGGGTAAGTGCCCTGCTGCTTCTCAGGGAAGCAGTTTCGGCTGCCGGCGAGCTGTTCTGCCTTTGAGTTGTGGTTCTCACGGATATCAGGTTATTAATGGAATGACTCCATTAATAAATATACTTCATTACCACCCCATTTCAAAGCAAAAAACAGGTAATGGTATCTTTCATACAAACCTGTGCGTTATTTATATGGCATTGTTGGGGGCACTGATGAATCCCTTAGGCCGAGGCGGCGCTGCATGGATTGTATCGAATCCAGGTGCAGGTAGAGCATCGGCAGGCTGTTCCTCGCAAATGCCCTGATGTTGGCATCCTGCGCGCCGAGGGCTGCTTTTTGAAATTCGCGAACATCTTTGCGGTGATCATTGACCATAAGATTGATATATCCCCGGTCAAAATCATTACCCTGCTGCAGTTGCAGCCTGCTCCTGTCTTTCCTGCCTTCCTCGGGCAATGAATCCGGCAGCGTAATATTTTTGGAAGCGGCAAGTGATCTCAGTTTTATACCGGCACTTGTATGATCCTTAACCATCAATGCACCGAAATCCCTGACTTCCTTTCTTTCGGATTTGGTTCTTGCCAAACGCCCCAGTTCCACTTCCGTCATTCCCCCGGCTGCTGCTTCTACCACGAAGTCTGCATCCGATTTGGTAAACATCATATCATCTGTAGTCTGCGCGGTCTGGTTGTTCATTTTCTGGCTGTCAAGTTTGTCCCTGTTGGCCTCTTTTGCCATGTCTTCACTATCGTTAGTCCCGCCGGTACAGCCGGCAGCCATCACAGCAACCAGCATACCATATATCAGCTTCTTTTTCATGTGCTTGCTTTTACTATGGTATGGTATTCAAAAAATATGCCCTGTGTGTTCGCTGTTTCCCATCCAAGCCTGCGCAAACAGGTGCCAATATTGTGCAAATGATTCCTCAATAACAAGGGAAAAAATTTACCCGCAGATATACCTGTTATAAAACGCACACGGCATACAGACCTGCGTAGCTAGGGGCACAGGAATTTTGCGGATCCACAGGGTGCCTTAATCTGTATAACCTGAAAACATTTTTTATGCGTATCCTATTCATCCTATTCTTCATGTTTGCCGCTTCAGCCATTCCTGCTTCCGCACAGGATTCATCCTTCGGAAGTATGCGGGACACATCCGTTAACCTGCGTTCATGGAAAACACTGGACACAACAAGGCTGGAAATCAGCAGTTCTTCCTTTGACAATAACGGCATGATACCGGCAAGGTATTCCTGCGAAGGCGAGAATATCAGCCCCGCTCTTACCGTAACCGGCATACCTCCCGGAACAAAATCACTTTCCCTCGTACTACACGACCCCGATGCGCCTATGAACGGAGGGTTCACGCACTGGGTGGTATGGAATATAGACCCTGACGGAAATTTCTCCGACAATATTGCGAAGGCGCAACAGGGACTGAACGATTCAAAAAAACAGGGCTACACCGGCATGTGTCCCCCATCGGGCACGCACCGTTATTATTTCAAGGTATATGCGCTGGATAATAAACTGAACCTCGGTAAGGGTACCAACAGGATATCCCTTGAAAAAGCAATGAATGGTCATATCCTTGGGCAGGGCGAGCTGGTAGGGCTGTATACAAAAACAAAGTAAGCTATCTGTCTATAGCCTTCCCTGCTTCCACTCCTTCACAGCATAATCACATGCCCTGGCGGTTAAAGCCATATAGGTAACGGAGGGATTTAGGCAGGAACTGGAGGCCATGGCAGATCCATCGGTTACGAATACATTGGGTACTTCGTGCATCTGGTTAAAGGCGTTCAGCACAGATGTTTTCGGATCGCGCCCCATCCTTACCGTGCCCATTTCATGGTTGGCATTACCCGGGGCAGAAATGGCCGATCTATCGGTTACATTGCGGTAACCCAAAGAAGTGAGTATTTCCACACCCGATGCGGCCATATCTGCATGCATGGCTTTTTCATTCTCGCGGAAGGTGCAGTCGATCGTGGTCATGGGCAATCCCCAGGGATCATTCTTTTGTTTGTTCAGCGTTACGCGGTTATCCTGGTAAGGGAGGCACTCGCCGTAAGCATACAACTGTATCTTCCACGGTCCTGCTTCTGTAAGCGCATCTTTATAATCGGCGCCGATCTGCTCACCCTGTACCTCGGGCGTTATGCGAAAAGCATTTGCATTCATATGGTATCCGCGCAGGAAGCCGGCTGTATCGCCTTTAATATTCCTGAACCTGGGAATATATAAAGGGTTTGGCCTGCGGCCGTAGTAGTAGGTATCTTCAAACCCATCTACCATGGCCGAAACAGAAATGCCTTTGTGATGGTCCATCAGGTTGCGCCCTACCTGGTCGCTGCCATTACCGAGGCCATTGGGAAAACGGTGCGAAACGGAGCGCAGCAACAATGAAGCGGTGGCTACAGTAGAGGCATTCAGGAAGATCACATGCGCAAAGAACTGTTCTGTTTTCCTGGTTTCCGTATCGATGATCTCCACGCCGCCTGCCCTGTTTTTCTGTTCATCATACAGCACCGTGGTAACCATTGAATGCGGGCGTACTGTGAGGTTGCCGGTGGCGATGGCAGCCGGCATGGTGCTGGAATTGGTACTGAAGTAAGCGCCAAAGGGGCATCCCCTGTGGCAGAGGTTGCGCGCCTGGCATTGCGTGCGGCCAGGCAATGGTTTGGTGATATTGGCTGTACGGCCTATGATCACATGACGGTTATGGTATTTCGATTCGAGCCTTGTTTTAAAGTCCTTCTCCACGCAGTTCATTTCAAAAGGCGGCTGGAACTGTCCGTCGGGCACTACATCAATACCATCCCTGTTGCCGCTGATACCGATAAACCTTTCCACGTAATCGTACCATGGCGCCAGGTCTTTGTAGCGGATTGGCCAGTCAACACCATGACCATCTTTCAGGTTGGATTCAAACTCATAATCGCTCCAGCGATAACAGGCGCGCCCCCATAACAGTGATCTTCCACCTACAATATCGCCGCGTATCCAGTCAAAACGGTTGATCTCATCATAAGGGTTCTGCGCATCATTGATGTAGTAGTGCTTATTGTCTTCTCTGTAAGAGAAATGCCTGCTTTGGATGGCATGTTCATTTTTATCGGCCAGCGACAGGTTACCCCTGTGCGTAAACTCCCATGGTGCTTTTGCGGCGGTGGAGTATACGGGATGCTCCACCATCTTTCCCCTCTCGAGCAGCAGCACTTTCAGTCCTTTCTCACAAAGTTCTTTGGCCGCCCATCCACCGCTGACCCCCGATCCTACAATGATCACATCATATGTGTTTTTATCTTTGGCTTTGTTGTTGAGGTATAAAGTATCTCCCGGCATACACAAATTTTATTCTTATGAGCTACTCAAATATATTTCAATACAGCTTACAGAGGATACAATAACCCGGTATTTTAACTTTTACGGCACCCTTCTTCTAGGCATATCATTACTGATGATATCATCGAGGTTGTTTACAGGTCTTTCAATATCGGCGGGGATAGGCTGTTTACTGAATACCTGGAAATACTGCAGCGCGGCATCTTTCCACAGCACCGCATTCACGCTCTGGCTGCGCAGTTTGCGCTGTACTGCGTTAAAGCGTACCGTATCCACATAAGGCTGCACCTTATCCCATGTTTTCTGGAAGTCACGTACCTGCTGCACGCCTTTATCATAATGATAGCAGAGTTCCTGCCACAGGCTTCTCCCGCTTTTCATGGTATAATCCCATGGAAGATGGTGGAACCATAAAAGGAATTTATCCGGGCAGGCAGCAGGATCATTGAGCAGTGATGCCAGCGGCTCTTTATACTGTTCCACTGCATCACTTCCTTTTTTCGTGCGGTCAAAACCTATTCCGTTGGCGGCTGCCTGGTGGTAGTAGGGAGGCGTCCAGTCGGCACGCATCCTTGGAGGCGCCCACCAGGGGCCGGGACCGTAATGGCCGTTGGCCGACATGATATGGTGCAATCCCAGCGGCATCATATAGTTCACAGCCGCTTCCCTGCTCTCCATCATCATATTTTTTACAGGTACGAGGAAGTTTTCGTTCCAGTCGACCGACTGGTATGTATTCCCTGCTTTTTCATTTGATGCGGGATAGAAAGTGAGCTTCAGCCATTCGTCAGCGATCTGTTCGCTGCTGAGCATATTGTTCCAGGCAAGCCTTCCGAAAGCATACCAGTTGGATTGTGCAAAATCGTGGCCGCACCAGTTGGCATCCAGCCCTATATTGGCTACGCCGGCCATAGCGGTATGTTTCTGCGGAAGGATGCTCCCATCTGTACAGCGCGCCACAGTGCTGCCCGCGCCTTCCTGGTAGGTATCGCTGCGCAGGCATTCTTCCCACATGGGTGAAAGGTATACGAGGTGGATGGAATGCCCGAGGTATTCCTGGGTAACCTGGAATTCGGGCATTACCGATGTTTTTTTCATAGCGCCGAATAAAGGGCTGAAGGGTTCGCGCGGCTGGAAGTCGATAGGGCCGTTCTTCACCTGTATGATCACGTTATCCCTGAACTGCCCGTCTAACGGCACAAATTCATTATATGCCTGCTTGGCCCTGTCCTTGTCGTTGGCGCTGTATACGAATGCGCGCCACATCACGATCCCGTTGTATGGCTTCAGCACATCAGCCAGCATATTGGCGCCATCTGCATGCGTGCGTCCAAAATCCTGCGGACCGGGTTGTCCCTCGCTGTTGGCTTTTACCAGGAACCCGCCAAAATCGGGGATCTTATTGTATATCTCTTTTGCCTTATCCTTCCACCAGGCAACCACACCCGCATCCAGCGGATCAGAGGTGCCCAGATGACCCAATATTTTGGGTGATGAAAAATTTACGGAGAGATATGTTTTGATACCATAGGGGCGTAATATATCTGCAATGGTTTTTACACGATCCAGGTATTCCGGTGAGAGGATAGCCGGTGATGCATTTACATTATTGATAGCAGCAGCATTGATGCCGATGGATGCATTAGCCCTCGCATATTCGTGCCAGATAAGCAGGTTGCTGTCGGTGACTGCAAACGGGTTTTCTTTCCGCCAGAAAATGGAAGGGCCTGCATAACCGCGCTCTATCGTACCATTCAGGTTATCCCAATGGTTTAGTATGCGTATCTCGTAAGAAGGATTGCATATTTCGCCCTGTATGGACTGCCCCGTCCGTTGCCTGCGCAGCATTTCATATACGCCGTACAGCACGCCCGCATCCGTATTTGCCTGTATACTATAAGAGTCCAGTCTATACCCATCATTTTTAATAGCCTTATCGGTTTTTACCGTTAACACCACAGTGGCGCCCGCCTGGCCCTGCCAGCCTTCTTCCAGTTCCTTTACTGCAATAGCCAGGGTGGGCGATTTTTTTGCACAAACCACGGTAACAGGCAAAGCCTTCCTGCCCTGCAACCAAAGCTGGTGGCCGCTTTGCGCCATAAGGCTGCATACAATAGTACACAGTGAAAAAAGAACAAGGAATCGTTTCATAAGAATGGTAATGGTATTATTGAAAGAATATAATGATATATGGCAGCCGTTTACAAATGAAAAAAAATATTGCCACAGTTTGCACTGACCTGTACAGGCGCCATCCAGGAACCCGCCAGTGCAAACTGTGGCATTTAAGCAGGCTTTAAATATAGCCCTTTTTACCGCATCAACAGAAACATAATCGGTGGAATGTTTGCAAAAAAGCGTGAATACGCAGAAAGGAAAATTCAAAGCAGTTCACTATGCGGCTATTCAGGAAATACTTTTTTGG
>DASVLZ010000268.1:0-3893 GCA_036384615.1 Sediminibacterium sp. | reverse complement strand
TCATATTTTTTTTCGGCAACCACTTTTCCTGCAACAGGTGTTACGGGTAATATCGGGCTGTTACTCACTTTGTCAACATACTTATCCAGTTTGCCGATGGGCTTGTTCAGCAGTGCCACCAGCCCCGCCTGCGTGGGCAGTTGCGGCTTTTCTTTTTCCGGGGCAGTGATCACCACGGAGCGGTCGGTAGGCCTGATCCATTGTGTGATCAGGTTGTTCACTTCGCTGAGTTGTATGCCGGGCAAATATTTTTGGTACAGTGCATACTCATAGGCGATACCCGGTATGGCTTCGCCTTCGAGATAATTGTTCACCAGTTCCTGCACATATTCGGCCGATTTGGTCTTATCCCTTTCCTGGTATGCATTCTCGATGCGCGACAGCATATTCTTCACTGCCCTGTCCAGTTCGGATGGCAGGAACCCATACTGTTTCACTCTTTCATTTTCCCTGAGCAATACGTTAAGCGAAGCTTGTATATCTTTCCCCGACTTGGCAACGGCCAGCAGGCTGAAGGCATCCAGGTTGCCCATAAAGCTGCCGTAACTGCTGTTGCCGAACAGGAAGGGTGCGCCGGGTTTCTGGGCAATCTCATCCAGCCTGGCGCTCATCATTTCATTGAAGAGGTTGCGCACAAGGCTCTGCCGGTATTGTGCTTCTGTTTTAATTGGCGGTGTTTCCTGGCGGGTATAATACACCTGTATCACATTATATGCCTGTTCGGGATCGGTGAGTATGGCTGTGCGTGTATCTGTATGCGGGGGAATGGTAAAACGTGTTCTCTTCTTGGCATTCACAGGCGCAGGTATCCCTGAAAAATGCTGTATGATCAGTTGTTCCGTTTCCGCCACATTAATATCACCCACAATGATCACCGCCTGCAGGTCGGGGCGGTACCAGTCTTTGTAGAAGGAAACAAGCGTCTGATAATGCGCAGTATCAATATTCTGCCGGGTGCCGATGGGCAGCCTCCTCGCATATTGCGAACCTTTCAGTAGTATGGGAAAGTATTTATCGCGCAACCTGGCTTCGGCTCCGCGCCCCAGCCTCCATTCTTCCACGATCACACCTCGTTCCTTGTCAATTTCTCCATGATCAAAACTCACACCATGCGCCCAGTCTTCCAGTATCTGTAATCCTTGCTTAAAGACCATCGGGCTGTCTGTAGGTACCTGCAACTCATACACGGTTTCATCGAAAGAAGTGTAGGCATTGAGGTCGGCGCCAAAGTTCACGCCGCTTTTCTCAAGGAAATTCACCAGCTCATTCTTCTTAAAATGTTCGGTGCCGTTGAAGGCCATATGCTCCACAAAATGTGCGAGGCCAACCTGTTTATCCGTCTCCAGTACAGACCCCGCATGTACCACCAGCCGCAGCTCTGCACGGTTCTTCGGCTCCTGGTTCCTGCGTATATAATACGTAAGCCCGTTGGTCAGCTTGCCGATCTTTACATCGGAACTTGCGGGCAATGGTGTATCATTTGTCTGACAAACGGCCTGTATGGCCAGTGTGGCCGATAAAGCCAGGCACAGCAGAAATGGTTTCATACGCTATAAATAGTATCACAAATTACGTAGTATCACAAATTACACAGAGAAAAGCAGATTTGAATATTTGAACAAGGAGCAAGGAACAGATGAACCAGGAACAAAAAACAAATCCGATCCTTGTTCATCTGTTCCTTGCTCATCTGTTCCTTGTTCCTTGCTCCTTGTTCAATATTCTACAGGTTAAACCCGAGGTTCCGGATCAGTTCGTCCGGCAGCGCCGGCAGTTTACGTCTTTGAATGAGGTAGGTAGATAATCCGGAAATATCCTTGTACACATAATGCTTGCTAAGGGCGCCTTCGAGATAGCCTGCGCCGGAAGTATTGCCGGTGCCTACCCGCATGCCGATCATCCTGCGCACCATCACCAGGTGT
The DNA here is from genome assembly GCA_036384615.1 of Sediminibacterium sp. Lineage (GTDB taxonomy): Bacteria > Bacteroidota > Bacteroidia > Chitinophagales > Chitinophagaceae > Sediminibacterium. Next base: position 1,971 of record DASVLZ010000268.1, on the reverse strand, counting down.
TTATGGCGCCAGTTACTCATCAGGTGATCGATCTCAATAAGGGAATCCAGTATCTGGTACGATGTCTGGAATACAGGAAAATCCCTGTACAGCATTATGAACAATGCTGCCCGCAATGCGGCAGGGGAGAAATGGCTTCTCAGCATTTCTGCCTGCTCAAGTGTAAGCCCTTCCGGTGCTTTTTCGAAGAAAACATAATCGAAGTCGTGAATCTTATTCTTTTCGCGTTCTGTAAGTCCGCTAAGATAGATCTGCCGGTAATCATCCCAGAAAGGATGCCCCGTTACCGGTGAAGCGGAAGCCGGGTGGTAGGCTTTCCAATATTCCTCTGTAAAGAAAGGCATACGCTCCAGCCAGCGGTTCACCAGTTGCAGCAGGTTGGGCTGCTCTTCTGTTTGCGTGATGGACTGGTAATCTTCCTGAGTAAATCCGCCTTCATTGGTGCGTTTGTAATAGTCTTTATGATGGCGTGCATCCAGTTGCAGTCCCAGTTTGGCTTCCAGCAGCCTGAACTGTTTGCTCTGGAAACCCGAAGAAGGCGTGAGCAGGTTGCGGAATTCGAGAAAGTCGAGCGGCGTCATCGTATCCAGGATATTCACCTGCTGGTTCAGCAGTTGTAATATCCTGATCACCCTGTTCAGGCGGTGGCGTACCAGGTTCAGGTCTTCCGAGTTATCATTGATCTTATCCTGCTGGAATACCTTTGTTATATAATCCAGTTCAAAAAGCACCTGTTTGAACCAGAGTTCGTAAGCCTGGTGTATGATGATGAACAGCATCTCATCATGTGCCGGTTCATTTCCTTCCTGGAAGCTGACAGGGTGCTGCGCATCCAGTATCTTTTCTATCTGCAAATAACTTCCGTAGTATTTAGGCGCTTGTTCCATGGCTTGCAATGAAAGTGAAAGCCAAAAGTAAAAAAATTATCTCCCCGCAGCGCTGTGCATTTTGCCATTATCTTTGGCGCATGAACCGCAACGAGCTTGTTTCGCGCATATATGACCGGAAGAATTATCTCTGTGTGGGATTAGATACAGATATTACCAAACTTCCCAAACACCTCTTGTCCGGCCCCGACCCTGTTTTTGCTTTCAACAAAGCCATCATTGATGCAACAAAAGATCACTGCGTGGCGTATAAGATCAATACTGCATTTTATGAATCACAGGGACTGAAAGGTTGGGAGTCGATGGAAAAGACCATAAGGTATATTCCCGGAACCCATTTCAGGATCGCCGATGCCAAGCGGGGCGATATCGGCAACACATCAGCACAGTATGCCAAAACTTTTTTTGAAGTGCTGCCCTTTGATGCGGTAACCGTAGCGCCTTATATGGGTGAGGACAGCGTGCGCCCCTTTCTCGAATACGAAGGTAAATGGACCATAGTGCTGGGACTCACTTCCAATGCCGGCAGTCATGATTTCCAGCAATTGACAGTAGACGGAAAGGAAAAAGTATATGAGCGGGTATTGCGCAAAACGGCATCATGGGGCAATACAGGTAATCTTATGTTTGTTGCGGGCGCTACACGAGCGGATGATTTTACACATATCCGTTCCATCATTCCAGATCATTTCCTGCTCGTACCCGGTGTGGGCGCGCAGGGCGGCAGCCTGGCAGAAGTATCTGGGTCTGGCATGAACAAAGACTGCGGCTTGTTGGTGAATGCCAGCCGGGCTGTCATATTTGCCGGCAATGGCGAAGACTTTGCGGAAAAAGCATCTTCTGCTGCCAGTAAATATGCAGATGAGATGGCAGGATATCTTTCCTGAACTATGAAATGATCACTTATGCGCCAGTTGCCGGATAGTATCCGCAACCTGTTCAGCCCATTCCAGGTGGGCTTTTCCTGAATAATGCAAAAGATCGGCAGCCAGCAGACTTGTATCATCAGCTGCATTCCGCGTAGCGGGTGTGATGTTGATGAAAGGAACATGCATCTCATTTGCAGTTGTTTCACATACCCGGT
>DASVLZ010000267.1:0-4692 GCA_036384615.1 Sediminibacterium sp. | reverse complement strand
GGCATGTGGCAGAAGAGAACCATGCTCCGAAGGGCACCTATACGGTTGGAGTTGCCTTCAACGTATCAAAGAGCGGAGAGGTGAGTAATGTAAGGGCTGAAAACAACCCGGGATACGGCACCGCAGGAGAGGCGGTACGCCTGGTAAGCGAATCCCCGAACTGGAAACCAGGTGAACGCAACGGTTCAACAGCGGGTTATATGTCGCACAGGGTATATATTACTTTTATGGTAAAGTAAACATTGTAAACAAAACAGGGCACTATTGAAACGGCATATGCAAGGACATTAACAACTCTTTCAATTCCTTCCTGATTTATAGGATTTCTTTACCACTATTCATCCTGCTGCCAGTTCACAAACTAAGAGGTAATTCGTACATTCACGTTTTAAACCGAATGTCAACGGATACACTATGGTGAAACAATTAGCAGTAGTGGTGGTGATGTGTGCAATGGGATTGTGTGCTTTTGCCCAGAAGAAACCGCTGAAAAGGATCGTGATCGATCCCGGTCACGGCGGGTCTGCGGCTGAAGCACGCGATTTTTACGGGGCTTCCGGAAAGCATATGGAGGAGAAGGATGTGGCCCTGGCAATAGGATTGAAGCTCCAGAAACTCATCAACCAGGAAATACCTGATGTGGATGTGGTCATGACACGCACCACCGATGAATTCAACAGCCCTTATGTAAAAGCCGATAAGGCCAATGCGGCAAAAGGCAACCTGTTCATTTCCATCCATTGTAATGATGTTGACCGTATCCGCCACTCGGAAGTGGTGGGGTATACCACGAAGACCGTAAAACGGAAAGGCAAGAGTGTTAAAAAGAAAGTACCTAAATACCGATACTGGACTACACCTAACCCGGCTATGGGTACAGAAACCTATATCTGGGGTATTGCAAAGAATGATGATAAGCTGGAGGCATTGTCGGAAAATAATTTCGTAGATACTACCATTGCCATTTATAATAAGGTGAATGATCCTACCCAGAAGATGATTGCAGCTATGCGGCAGAACGAGTATGCAACCCGCAGCCGTAAACTTGCCGAAACAGTAGAGGAAGAGTTTGTGCGTTCCGGCCGCTTAAGCCGTGGTGCAAAACAGCGCGATGAAATGGGGATATGGGTATTGCAGGCAGTTGCCATGCCTGCCATACTTGTTGAAGTAGGTTTCTTATCCAATGCAGACGAAGAAGAATTCATCACCAGTGAAGAAGGCCAGCAAAAAACAGCTGAAGTAATCGTAAAAGCCCTTAAACGCTATAAATTCTCTCTCGAAGTTCAGGCTAATGGAGATGGGAATACCGCACAGAAGAACAGGGAATAACGAATATCGGAGTATCCTTCGCTACTCACGATTCACCACTCACGCCCACCATTTCAGCCCCAATGCCACCAATGCATACAGGCAGGTGGCGATAAAGATGCCCTTGGCGGTGTTGTCCTTGTGTTTGTTGATATAGATCGTGAACACAACCGCATTGGCTACAAGACAGAAACTCACGATGCCTGACAGCAGGGATTTCTGCATCATGATCACGCGCAAAAAATCCCTTACGGTAAACAACCTGAAACGCAGCAGGTAATACGCAACAAGTCCCAGCACAGGGGAAAGAAAACCCAGCAGCAATCCGAAAGGGATAGTATCTTTTTTCAGCATCAGAATTTCCAGTTGGTTTCGAGTTTCTTTTTCAACTCATAGTGGGTGAGATCGAACTGAACGGGCACCACGCTTACATACTGGTTCTCGAGCGCCCATACATCGGTATCCTTTCCTTTATCAAAGTTCAGGAACTCGCCTGTAAGCCAGTAATAACGCCGGCCATGCGGGTCTTTTCTTTCATCAAACTCTTCCTCGTATTTAGCATAAGCCTGGCGGCAGATCTTGATGCCCTTGATCATTTTCTCTGTTCCCTTGGGAAAGTTCACATTCAGGCAGAGATGTTTGTCGATATTGCCGCTGCCAAGCACATGCTCCACAACAATGCGTGCATATTTTTTGGCAGCAGTAAAATCCGCTTCAATGCTCAGGTCGAGCAGGCTGAAGCCGATGCTGGGAATGCTTTCAATAGCCGCTTCCAAAGCGGCAGACATAGTACCTGAATAGATGACATTGATAGAGTGGTTAGCCCCGTGGTTGATACCGCTGATGCAGATCGTGGGTTTATCATGAATGATCTTGTCAACCGCCAGCTTTACACAATCCACCGGGGTACCGCTGCAGCTGTAGGCTTCCACATCATCAAAAACGTTTACTTTCTGCATGCGCAGCGGGTGGCCAATGGTAATGGCATGCCCCATACCACTCTGCGGTTTATCGGGCGCCACCACGATCACTTTTCCCAATCCTTCCACCGCTTCCACCAGCGCCTTAATGCCGGGGGCGGCCACACCATCGTCATTGGTTACAAGTATGATGGGTTTTTTCCTTACACTCCTGGCTTTTGTTTGTGCTTTCTTTTTCGGCATGTATGCAAGATACGATTTACAAGCGGGTGGGAAGGAAACGTTAATGCTGTTTCACAATACCCTTTGCGGTGACCGGAAAATATTTGAACACAGGATATTCCACCGCGTTCCCTGCTATCCCTTTCTGCTCCAGGTAGCTGTCGAAGAAATTCCAGAGCAGTAACCCGTCATCAGACTGTGGTTCCAGCGTATAAAAGATCAGGTTGGCAAGCGGCTGTGCCAGGTCGATCCTGAAATCGCCTTTATGAAAAACCCGTGTGGCAGGAGTGAATACGCCTTCTGCGGAAGCCATATTATGCCCTTCGAATTTACGGCTCGCCTTTGTGAATTTTTCAATCCGGAATACTTCACCGGTAAAGCTTTCGTCAGCGGTCAGCTCGGTTACCTTCGCACCCTGCCGGCGCAGGTGTTCCGCAATATTGGCCAGGGATGCGGGAATGATATACCCCCGCGGAAGCGTGGCCTGTACGGTGTCTTTGAACGAGCCGTAATAGGTAACGCTATCGTAGGTAACCACACGCCCCATCTTCGTATAACCAATATTGCCGTTGGCCCTCGTAAAAGGCGCATAATCATAGGTGCGGAAGTTCTTCAGTTTTTTGGCCGAAGGCACCATTTTAAAACGCACGCCTTTTTTTATTTTTCCTGCATTGGCCAGCACGTTTTTAATAGCCGCCTGTTCTGCCTCGCGGTTGATCCTGATAATTTCTTTCGCATGTTTGTTGCAGTATTCCAATATCTCCAGCGTAAATACATAGGTGCTGTTGATGCGCTGGTAAAACCTTTCGTGGGCAAAAGCTTCACTCAGAATAGCCATACGGTTACGCAGGCCAAACTGGTTAATGATATACCGGGGATGGTGGTTATACGTATAAAAATTCTTCAGCGGCCATCCTTCACGCAGGTTGAAATCGCCGAAAGGCCCCATGAACAGACCGTATTTTTCCTTGGCCGTTTTAGAAACGGATGGCAGCAATACATCATTGGTATAATGATAAGTGGAAGGCTCGCCGGCATAGAGGTAACTTGGCGCCCAGGTAAGCGAATAACCATGCCAGGTGCCGTTGGTGGTATGCAGGTCCATGCTCACCTGCGGATCCCATGTGTTCACGAGGTTCTGGATCAGTCCCTGTGTTTCAGGCGCTTCCATTTTAATGCCATCGCGGTTCAGGTCAAGACCCTGGCCGTTTTCGCGCTCGCCTGTTTCAACAGGGCTGTTCTCCTGTGTGGGCCGGGTGCCTTTGGCCATTTTATCGTTGCCGTCAATATTGTATATAGGTACGAACAGGATGATCTGGTTATCGAGCAGGTAACTGCGTTTTCCGAGGAGGATATCACGCATCAGCATCATCGTTACTTCTTTTCCTTCCACTTCGCCTCCGTGGATATTGCCTTGTATATAGATGACCGGCTTACCGGAAGCTTTTGCTTCGGTCGCTGTGGTCACCAGCGGCTTCGAAAGCACTACCATGGGAATATCCTTTCCGCCGGTGCTTTTGCCGATAGAGCCTACATACATATTCCTGCTCAGCGGACTGATCGCGTTCAGGAACTGCATCACATCGGCATAGGTGGATGTTTTTTCAAAATTGGATTTTTCGGGGGTGATGATCAGGCTTTCGGGCCAGGCGGATTGCTGTGCGCCTGCCAGTAAAAAGGAAAGGGAAAACAGGAGGAAACCGGTAAAACGTTTCATGTGGATATATCTTATGCAGGGAAAAATACGTTATACGGGAAAAAAAGTCGATAAAAAATTTGGAATTACTAAAATAATTAGTAATTTGCGTACTAAACGGATTAGCTATGTCAAATGCCGGAAAGAACTTACGTTACCTGCGCAAGCTCAGGGGATGGACCCAGGAAGAGTTTGCCAACAAGCTCGGGATCAAAAGATCACTGGTAGGAGCTTACGAAGAAGAACGGGCAGAGCCCAGGCTGGAAGTGATGGAAGCCATCTGCCATATCTTCAAACTGAACCTCGAAGATTTTCTTTTCAAGGACCTGGCTGAAGCAAAGGGAGGCACTTATCTCGACAGGCGCCGCCAGTTGAAAATGGAAGCTGAAGTAGTAGAGATCAGGTTCGTTCCGGTAAAAGCGGCGGCAGGCTACCTGGCAGGATATGGAGATCCGGAATTTGTTGATGAACTCAATACGTTTACCCTGCCCATGTTAGGTCCCGGTCAGTACCGCGCATTTGAAATACTGGGTGATAGCATGCTTC
>DASVLZ010000266.1:0-2763 GCA_036384615.1 Sediminibacterium sp. | reverse complement strand
GTTTGGTCCATCATATGGTTCCATTTGCCGCCGGCTATTGCATTGTATTCGCGGCTGATCAGTGAGTCTTTGCCGTATAGTTCTTTCACCTTGTCTGCATACCGGTTGGCAGCGATGGAACCTTGTGCGGCGTACCATTTATTGAGCGCTGCATTGTAATACATCTCCTGCAGGTTGGCGCAGGCTTTTGCAGGATGCAATACCAGTTCAAAATAAGCGTCTTTGTATTCTGCAGGAATATCTTTATTGATCGTTTCTGCTTTAGCGAGCAGTGCGTTATAGTCGCTCGTTGCTTTTCCCGCTTCATCATAATTAGCCAGGCTGTAAGTGTTGGCATCGAGTAATTCAGGTTTGCGGCGGCCATTGTATTTGGTGTACCTGGCAATGATATCAGCAATGCCTGCTGCATGCTTGCTGCCGAATTGCGCGGCAGCCCATTGCTCTGTGTATTTCTGCAGGTCTTTGGCGCCGATCCTGTCTGGCGCCCAGGCATAATCCAGGAAAAAGGATATGGGAAATTCCATGGGCTTCAGGTCGCCCACATTCACGATCCAGATATTGCGTACATTATATTCGTAGGCAAGATGCATCTGTTCCCATGTTCTGGCAATGGGGTTGGTGTTAAGCCATTTGTAGTTACGCGGGCCGCCTACATAGTCGAAATGATAATAAATGCCGTAGCCTCCTTTGCGGAGAGCGTCTGTGGTTTTGGGAAGCCTGCGGATATTGCCCCAGTTATCATCACAAAGCAGTAGGGTAACATCATCCGGCACGCGCATACCTTTATCGTAATAGTCCTGCACTTCCTTATATAATGCCCATAACTGCGGCGTTTCCGATGCCGGTTTTTTGGTTACATCTTCAATGATCCTGCGCTGGTCGGCCACGATCCTTTCCAGTAATGCAATATTGCTGCCCTGCGTCATGGGCATATCTCCATCGCCGCGCATGCCTACGGTAACAATGCTTTCGTGCGAGCCCATGTTCTCTATGCCTTTTTTCCAGAAAGCACGCAGCGTGCTGTCGTTGGTCTGGTAATTCCATTGTCCCTTGCCATACCTTTTCCATTCCTGCTGGGCGCGCAGCATCGGCTCATGGTGGGAGGTACCCATTACAATGCCGTATTTGTCTGCCAGCACAGGGTTGTTGGGATCATCATCGTTGAATGCATTGCCCCACATGGCAGGCCAGAGATAGTTTCCTTTCAGCCGCAGGATCAGCTCAAACATGTGTTCATACATTTTTGAATTTACCCCGCCGAATTTTTCTCTTGTCCATCCGGAGAATGCGGGCGCTTCATCATTGATGAATATGCCGCGGTATTTTACAGCGGGCGCATCTTCCCTCGAGAAAGTGCGGGATATGTACCATTCTTTTTTCTTTTTCACAGGCACATCGGCCCACCAGTACCAGGGCGATACACCCAGCCCGCGTGAGAGATCAAATACGCCGTATGCGGCTCCCCGTTTATCATTGCCCGCAATTACGAGTGCATGGTCCACTCCCGGGAAAGGTTTGGCGACCACCTGTATGCGGTAAGCCTCCCATTTGCCATGTATGCCTGTTGTATTGATCTTTCCTGATGCAGCCAGTTGTTCTATCAGGGAAGACCGGCCCAGTGTGCCGATCACGATAAGGGTCTTTGCTGCTGCGGGATCATTGCTGAGAGCGGGTTTGCGGCCTGTTACCTTTTCTATATCAGTCTGAAGCAATTCAGCTGCTTTGTGCACCAGCCATTCATCTTTTTCATCTGTGATGATAGCAGCCTGGGTAAAGGCAATACCATCGGCGCCCCGGGATGTGGTTACGAATGAAGGATAGGTTTGCGCCCGCAGGGCCATTGTGAGCAGGCATATCATCACTGCCAGTAACTGCTTCTTTATCATGACAAGTTTTTTATCAGTTCATTGGTACTGGTCCATGGTCTATAGTCCATGGACCATAAGCCATAGCATAGCTATGCGGCTTACTTATGGTTACTAAGTGAGGCTGATATCAGGCAGTCGTTAAAAAAAATCACCGGTATTACCGGCGGCTTATCCGGTGCCCGTTCTTACTGTTTTTGACAATGAGGGAACACCGGTATGTATTGCTCATCTCTTTTTTTTCAGGGATGATTCCCTGATGATAAGATCTGATTTGATGATGATGGTATTGGTGAGATTGATATTCGCAACACCATGCAGGTGGTTGATCAGGTTCCTGGCAACGATCTCACCCATTTCTATACCCGGGTAATTGATCGTGGTAAGTTTGGGTTGTATGATCTTGCTGATCACATCATTGTTGAAGCCTACCACGGCAATATCTTCCGGTACGCGTTTGCCTGCATCCTTGAATGTTTGTATGCAAACAGCTGCACAAAAATCGTTGGTGATGAATACGCCATCGGGCATGGGGCGCATGGCCATAATTTGTTTGGCCGCTTCCACGCTCGCTTCTTCGCTGAGATCGTTTACGATCACCAGCTTCTCGTTATAAGAAAGACCGTTCTCCAGCAAAGCCTGGCGGAAACCGTGCAGGCGGTCGGCATACACGTTTCTTTTCAGGTTGGCCGTAACATGTGCTATACGCCTGCATCCCTGCTCTATCAGGTGGCTGGCGGCATCATAGCCTGCCTTGTGGTTATTGATCACCACTTTGGTGCCTTCGCCTTCTTCAAATACACGGTCAAAGAAAATAACGGGGATACCTTTTTTGGCAAAGGGTTCAAAATGGGAGAGGTCTTCGGTATCGTATGCAAGGGAAGCGATCAGTCCATCC
>DASVLZ010000265.1:0-3818 GCA_036384615.1 Sediminibacterium sp. | reverse complement strand
ATGCACATGCCGCCGCACACCATTTCCACACGGAACTTTCCAATGAATATAAGATCGAGCAGGTAGCTACCTATACTGCTTTTTACGGGGAACTACTCTCTCCTCCCCCGGACCTCATCTGATATAAACCGGTTTTACATTTTTTTCTTAACCTACCTGCCGTACGCTTACGGTAAGGCAATTATATCAGTATATGACACCAACATATAAAAAGTTATTCGAGGGAAACAGGAAATGGGTGGATGATATGCTTACCCGCGATCCCGAATTCTTCGAAAAATTATCGCAGGGACAAAAACCTCCCGTATTATGGATAGGCTGTTCCGACAGCCGTGTACCCGCCAATGAAGTTACCGGCACTATGCCTGGCGAAATATTTGTTCACCGCAACATCGCCAACATGGTAGTGCATACCGACCTGAACATGTTGAGCGTGGTCGACTATGCAGTAAATGCATTGCAGGTAACGGATATTGTTGTATGCGGTCATTATGGCTGCGGAGGCGTGATCGCTTCGCTCGGAAAAAAACAGAACGGCCTCGCCGATAACTGGCTTCGTAATATCAAGGATGTATACCGTCTTTACCAGCGTGAACTGGATGCCATCAAGAACAAGGACCAGAAGGCCAACCGCCTGGTGGAACTGAATGTGATGGAACAGGTGCTAAACCTGAGCAAAACATCCATTGTACAGAATGCCTGGGCCAAAGGACAATCTCTGGCTTTGCATGGCCTGGTATACGACCTGCGAACAGGACTTATGACCGACCTGGAAACAACGATCTCAGACCAGAGCGAATTACCAAATTATTACCTGGTGGATGCAGAACCGGCAATGGTTCACTAATGCGCACTATCCACAGCAACTTTTGAGGAACAACAGGAGTGGATCAAAGGCTGAGGGAAGCAGGCATAACGCCTGCTTTCCCGAAGCCGATCCTTCGTGTGTACCTGCATGGGTTGTTCTGATTCCTAACAAAACCGCCACCGGCGGCATACATGATAAATACAAACAAGCATGAAACCGAAACATATTTTTTCAGAATTAAAAAATGACCTGCCGGCCAGTATCATTGTATTCTTTGTGGCGCTGCCGCTTTGCCTGGGCATAGCCCTTGCTTCAGGCGCTCCTCTTTTTTCAGGCATTATCGCCGGCATTATCGGCGGCATCATAGTAGGTACGGCAAGCGGGTCGCGCCTGGGTGTGAGCGGACCGGCGGCCGGGCTGGCAGTGATCGTTATGGGCGCTATCCACGAAACCTTTCACGGCTCTTACGGTGTATTCCTGTTGGCAGTAGTCTTCGCAGGCATACTGCAGATCATACTCGGCTATGTGAAAGCAGGATTTATCGGTTATTTTTTCCCCTCATCCGTGATCAAAGGCATGCTCACAGGTATAGGTTTGCTGATCATACTCAAACAGGTGCCGCATGCGCTGGGATGGGATAAAGATGTGGAAGGCAATGATGGGTTTCTGCAGGCAGATGGCAGCAATACTTTTTCTTCCATAGAAAAGGCCTTTGAATTTGTAACACCCGGCGCTATGCTCATCGCACTGGTTTCGCTGGCTATATTGATCTTTTGGGATAAAGTGCTTTCCAAAAAAGGAAAGATCTTCCAGATTATCCAGGGACCGATAGTGGTCGTGGTACTAGGTATTGTATTCAATTATCTCTTCACCAGTGGCATACTGAACTTTGCACTGAAATCCGATCAACTGGTAAGCATACCTGTTCCGGAAAATATCGGCGCTTTTTTTGGACAGTTTACTATGCCTGACTTCTCAGCCCTGTCGAATCCTGCAGTATACACAACAGGGTTTGTCATAGCTATTATTGCCAGCCTCGAAACACTGTTGAGTGTGGAAGCAACGGATAAACTGGATCCGCAGAAAAATGTAACACCCACCAACCGCGAGCTTAAAGCACAGGGGCTGGGTAACCTGGTTTCCGGGCTTATTGGCGGATTACCTGTAACGCAGGTGATCGTGCGCAGCTCGGCCAATATCACTTTCGGGGCTAAAACAAAATTATCGACCATACTGCATGGCTGCTGGCTGCTGCTGAGCGCCATTACCATTGCCAGCCTGCTGAACCGGATACCGCTTGCGAGCCTCGCAGCTATTCTTATTATGGTGGGATATAAACTTGCCAAACCTTCGCTGTTTGTGCATATGTATAAACTGGGATGGGAACAGTTCATACCTTTTATAGCAACAGTGGTGGCCATACTGGCTACCGACCTGCTGAAAGGTATTACCGTGGGCATTCTCTTCGGTATATTCTATACGCTCCGTCATAGTTTCCGCAATTCGCACCATATAAAAAAAGTAGTGAGCTCCGACAACGGGCAGGAGATCCATCACCTGGTATTAGCCGAAGAAGTGTCTTTCTTCAACAAAGCCAGTGTACTCAATTCGCTGGATACGATACCGGCCAATACCAAGGTAGTGATCGATTGCAGCCACTCTGTTTCCATTGCCTATGACGTGGTAGAAATGATACAGGAATATAAAGAGCACGCCAAAAGCAAGAATATCGTGGTGCAGACGATCAACTTCATTGAGCCGCCTCATTTTCAAAAACTTCATTGAGGTACAGGGCTGCGTAGTATCTTTATCAAAGGATAATACGCAGCCTTTATGAATTCACACGAAAAACTACTTGCCGACAATAAATTATGGGCCGAACAAAAGACAAAGGAAGATCCCGCTTTCTTTGATACACTGTCGCACCTGCAAACACCGGAATTCCTGTGGATAGGTTGCAGCGACAGCCGGGTGCCGGCCAACCAGATCACCAATACCCAGCCGGGCGAAATCTTCGTTCACCGCAATATTGCCAATATGGTGGTGAACACCGATGTGAACCTGCTGAGCGTACTGGAATTTGCCATCACCCATCTTGATGTAAAGCATGTGATCGTTTGCGGTCATTACGGATGCGGTGGTGTGAAAGCTGCACTTAATAACCATGATTACAAACAGGTACTCAATATGTGGCTGCGCAATATCAAAGATGTATACCGGCTGCACAGGCAGGAGCTGGATTCCATCAGCACTGAAGACGCCCGTTTCGACAGGCTGGTGGAACTGAATGTGCAGGAGCAGATCATGGCACTGGCCAAAACATCCATTATTCAGCGCGCATGGAAACATAAAAAACATCCAGACCTTCATGGCTGGGTATATGGACTGAAAGACGGTATCATCAAGCCCATACTGCACATGAAAGCAGGGAGCCATATTGATCCGCTGTATGAATATGATGATCTCTCCGAGGAATAAATTCTCCTAAAAGCCCGTTCCCGCATGGTAGGGAACTTTTACATCCAGGTTGCCGAACTCTTCTTTCAGGAAGGCGGATAATACTTCGCTTACCTCGTATTTCCAGTCGTCCACGGTCGGGGGCTTGGTCATGTAATAAGAAGCGCCCAGCTCCCAGGTATCATCCATATCTTTTTCTGATGAAGAAGTGGTGCAGATGATCACAGGGGTATTCTTGTGCCGGGCCATCGTTTTGATCATAGACAGGCAATGCCTGCCCGATAGCTTGGGCATATTCAGGTCGAGGAAAATAAGATCGGGCCGCAGTCCCAGGTCCTGTTCCAGTAAAAGCATGGCTGACTGGCTGTCTTTATGGAGGAAACAATGTATGCTCCGGTCAATGTCTTTAACAGCCTGGTAAAAAAAGCTGAGGTCTTCTTCATCGTCATCGATGAACAGCAGGGTGGCGGTTTTCATAACGGGGATGGATTTTTGGTTAAGCCATATTATTATGCAGCAAACACCGCTCCATTCATAAAAGCCGTTTCAGCAA
>DASVLZ010000264.1:0-10841 GCA_036384615.1 Sediminibacterium sp. | reverse complement strand
CGCCGTTAACAGACACATTATGGTTTTGTGTGAGGCGGTTATTAAACAGGGCATCGGCCCAGTTGGTATTGGGGTAAGCTATGGAATTGGGCACACCGATAGCGTTCAGCTGGTCCGGTATTTTACTGGCCGAATCCCATGCATTGATGGTGCTCTGCGCAAATATGATGGGCTGACCAACATTGGTATACCCTTCGTTGATCAGGCGCATGTGTGCCGCATAGTTGGTAACAAACTCGGGAAGGTTCATGGGGTTGGTAAAGGAAACATCACCCGTATACGCAACCGAGGTTTTGTTTCGCTGCCCTTTTTTGGTGGTGATCAGTATCACACCGTTGGCTGCCAGGGTTCCGTAAATAGAAGCCGAAGCCGCATCTTTCAGTACCGTAATACTTTCCACATCCTGCGGGTTTACGGCATCCATCACGCCAATGATCCCGTCAACAATGATCAGCGGTGAGCTTGAGCTCAGTGTTCCCGTTCCGCGGATCTGGATGCTCGCCCCATCTCCCCTCGGATCCCCGGAGCCCTGCCGCGCAAACACGCCGGGCATCAGTCCCGCAATAGATGAAGATATATTGGTGATCGGCCTGTCCTGCAGGTCCTTTGCCGAAACCGAGGCCACCGAACCCGTGAGGTTGATTTTCTTTTGCGTGGCATATCCCACCACGATCACATCGTTGAGGTTGCCCGCTTTAGCCTTCAGCACAACGGGAATGGTGTTCCGGTTGCCTACGGTAAGTTCCACGGTCTCATAATTCACAGACGATAATACCAGTACATCAGCCGGGGATGCCGAAATGGAAAATCTCCCCTGTACATCGGTAACAGCTCCCCGGGAGGAACTTTTTACTACAACAGAAATGTCTGTAACAGGTTTCCCTGTTTCATCGGTTACAGTTCCGGTGACCGTTTTTACCTGGGCAGGTAAAATGACCGGCAGCAAAAGAAAAACGAACCCGGCAAAAAAATGCATTTTCCAGGATGGTTTGCACGCAAAACGAAGCAGTCCCATAAGGCAGTTTTTAAATTAAATAAATAGAGGTTGGGCAAACGATGCGGGGCCTGAAACGGGGAAAGCTTCCGCAGCATTGCTTTGTTGCGTAAGTTGACCCCAATGAAAAAAACCGAGGGGTGAGAATCTTAAAAGAATAGGGTGAAAATTGTAAACATTTTCTAATCCAGTGGTTCTCAATAAAAAATATTTACCATATTGGTGCCTGTTGACAAGCAGGAATGACCATCGGCAATATTCTTAGCTTTGATAACGCCTCCAAACCATTCAAAGACACTGTTGCTTGAAGAGAATTTTTCTGATACCCTTCTGTATCTGTATCGCAGGCATCATGCATGCCTGCGGCCAATGGCCACTTTTTAACCAGCTGACAGTAGAGAACGGGCTGGTCAATTATTCTGTTCTATCGATTGCGCAGGATGGAGATGGGTTTATATGGATAGGCACACGCATGGGACTAAACCGGTATGATGGTGCGCGATTCCGGTTATATAAAAATGACAGCAGGGATAGCAACAGCATTTCAAACGATAATATCACCACCCTTTTTACAGATTCAAAACATACATTATGGGTAGGTACCTCCAGGGGTTTGGATGTGTATGATGCACACAAAGATGCTTTTGAGAAATTCAGGTTCAACGGCAGCCGCACGGCGAATATCTATGTCGTGTATGAAGACCGCCGCGGACAGATATGGGTGGGCAGCACCAATGGCCTGCACCTGCTGACCGACAGGAAGAAAAAAAGTTTCCGCTCGTTTTACGCATCGGCCAACGGCATTGCAGGTAATATTATAAGGGCCATCCATGAAGACCGGGAAGGCAACCTGTGGATCGGAACGGATAACGGGCTTACGAAGATGCAATGGCGCAACGGCAATTATCATTTCGAAACCTTCCGGCACCAGAAAGACCAGGCGGGCAGTATCAGCGCCGATTATATCACCACCATTGCGGAAGACGGGCAGCACAACCTGTGGATAGGCACACAAAATGCAGGTATCAACCTCTATCATCCCGATACCCATTCATTCACCACTTATTCGCATAACAGCAACCACCCTTCCGGCATCATCAATAATAATATCCGGCAGATCAAGTTCACCAAAGGAAAACTATGGATCGGCACACAGGAAGGGCTAAGCATTCTTGACCCTGTTGCCAGAACCTTTGTTTCTTACCAGCACGATGCATCGAACAAGAAAAGCCTGAGCCAGAATTCGATTTATGCCATCTTCGAAGACGTGCATGGCTCTGTGTGGATAGGCACTTATTTCGGTGGTGTGAACGTGATCTATTCATCCAATACTGCTTTCCGTTTTCTGCAGAACCATGAAAACCGCTCCAGCCTAAGCAATAACGTGGTGAGCAGTATAGTGGAAGATCCGCAGCACAATTTCTGGATAGGCACTGAAGGAGGAGGCCTGAATTTCTGGAACAGGTCTACGGGGCAGTTCACCGTGTATAAAAAGCAGCCGAATAATAATACAGGTCTTGGCTCCAACCTGGTAAAATCGGTATATGTAGATAAAGAAGGAAATCCGTGGGCAGGCACTCATGGCGGGGGCCTGTGTGTGCTCGACAGGAAACGGAATACATTTAAACGATACCTGTACCAGGAAAATAATGCAGCCACCCTGGCCAGTGAAGTAACCTCGCTTACCGAAGACGATGAAAACCGTTTCTGGGCAGTGCGAAATTCAAGGATCAGGATATTTCAGAAGAACAGCACAGAGCTTCATGAGTTTGAACCGGAGTCGGCGTTGCCTTCCCTGTTCAGGGATATCAATGCCGTTGTACTCTTTAAAGATGGTGCGGAAAATATATGGATAGGCGCTGCGCCGGGTTTGTATATGGTAACCGGCAACAAGGTAAAAACCGCAGATACCTCTTATAATATCAATTGCATTTGTGAAGATGCAACCGGCACACTGTGGCTGGGACTGTCGCATAACGGGGTGGCCAGATACGACAGGCAAACAGGCAGGATCACACGCTATACATCCGTTCCGGGGCTCGCAGGCGTGAATGTAGTGGGCATGCTGGCAGACGATGATGGAAATCTCTGGCTTAGCACTGATAATGGACTTACAAAGTTCACACCTGCACAAAACCATCTTCAGACCTATACGGTCAGCGATGGGCTTGCGGGTAATGAATTTAATTACAACTCTTACCTGAAAGACAGCAAGGGAGAATTTTTCTTTGGCGGGTTCAATGGCATCACCAGTTTCTTTCCTGGTGAAATTGAAACCAATAAATATATGCCCCGCATTACCCTCACCGGGCTGAAGCTTTTCAACAACACGGTATCTATCAACGATGCCACCCACCTGCTGAAAGAAAACATCAGCTATGCCAGCGAGCTTGTATTCAGGCACGACCATAATGTATTCACCATTGAATTTGCCATCCTGAATTTTATCAAGAGCAATAAAAACAAATATGCATACAGGCTGGAGGGTTTTGATAAAGGATGGAATGAAACAACGACCCCTTCCGCCACGTATACCAACCTGCCGCCCGGCTCCTATACATTTCGCGTAAAAGGCGCCAACAACGATGGTGTATGGAGCCAGCCTGTTTCTGTGAAAATAAAAATGCTGCCGCCCTTCTGGCTTTCCTGGTGGGCTTATTGCATTTATATTATCGTGGTTGCGGGATTGATCTTCCTCGTGGCACGCTTTTTCTTTTTACGGGCATTGCTGAAGAAGGAGGATGAACTGCACCAGGTAAAGCTGAATTTCTTTACCAATATCTCCCACGAAATACGCACACACCTTACGCTGATCATGACGCCGGTAGAGCAACTGATGGAGTTGAAGGAAAAAGACAGCTTCGAGCACCAGCAGTTCATGCAGGTAAAGAACAACGCCGACCGTTTATTAAAACTGGTGAATGAACTGATGGATTTCCGGAAAGCGGAAACACAGCACCTGCGCCTGCAGGTGACCCGCCATAACCTTATCCCCTTCCTCGAAGAAATCTATACCAGCTTCCGCGAATTATCCCTGGCAAAAAGGATCAGGCTGTCGTTTATCCATGATACCGAGAATGTGCCGCTGTATATGGATAAGGAACAGATGGAAAAAGTTTTCTTCAACCTTCTTACCAATGCATTCAAGTTTACACCTGCCGGCGGGCAGATCATCCTGCAGGTTGCACAGAAAGAAAAACAGGTGATCATTACCATCAGGGATAATGGAAGAGGCATTGCCCCGCAGTATCTGAATAAACTCTTCAGCAATTTTTTCCAGGTGGCTGATCATGGCGAACAGAATGTGGGCTATGGCATCGGGCTGGCCCTTTCAAAACATATCATCGAATTACACAAGGGAAATATTACAGTAGAAAGCGAGCCGCCATCCGATGGCAAGGATGGCAATACTGTTTTTACCGTAACACTGCAGCAGGGCAACCTGCATTTTGAAGAGACCGGTTTTTTACATGCATCCGAAACAGGTTCTCAGTTAACGCTCCCCGCATTTATCCAGGAAGAGCCTTTACTCACATCCTTAACAAGGGAAGATACTGCTGAAGAAAAGCCATTCACGATACTGGTGGCCGAAGACAATGCGGGGTTAAGGGCCATGATCCGGCAGGATTTTATACGGCAGTACCATGTGATCACCTGCGAGAATGGGCGGCAGGCATGGGAAATTGCATCGGAGCAGATCCCCGACCTGATCATCAGCGATGTGATGATGCCTGAAATGGATGGAGGCGACCTGTGCAGGAAACTGAAAACGGATGAACGCACGAGCCATATTCCCGTGATCATGCTAACTGCTAAAAGTTCTCAGACCGACCAGGTAGCAGGATTGGAAACCGGCGCTGATGTATATGTTACCAAGCCCTTCAGCCCGAAAGTGCTCAGCCTTAATGTACGCAACCTGCTTGCCCTGAAAGAAAGCATGCGGCAGAAATTAAGCCGCGAAATGACTGAGGGCCGCGGGCAACATGTTTCCGTGGTTACCGCCATTGAAAACAATATTGCGGGCATAGCAGACAAGGAATTCCTGAACAGGGTAATACAGATCGTTGAAGAGCATATCAGCAATCCCGATTTTGGCGTGGATATGCTTTCGCGGAAAGTGGCTATGAGTGCACCGGTATTATACAAGAAAATTAAAGCGGTAACCAACCTCTCTGTAAATGAATTCATCAAACTGCTTCGCCTGAAAAAGGCAGCGGAACTGTTATTACAGAAACAAATGACCGTATATGAAGTGGCGTATGCAGTGGGGTATAACGACCGGAAATATTTCAGCAGGGAATTTAAAAAGCAGTTTGGCAAAACGCCGAGTGATTATAGTGATGCCGACCCGACCAGGAACGGGTAATCTCTAACGCCCTTCCTTACTCCATCCCCATTTCAGGAATGCAGGCATGGCTTTTGCCCAGGTAGCCACTTCGTGTTTTCCCTCGGGAAGCTGCAGGTAATGGATATGTTCATCGGTATATCCCTTGGCTTTCAGTTCGAAGATAAGATCCAGCGCATCATCAATGGAATCGATGATGCCGTTGCTGTTCCTGTCGGCCGCTTCATCCTGCTCGCCGCATTCAATAAAGAATTTCAGCCAGGGATGAAAAACGCCTTTGCGAACCTGTAAATGCATCAGGCGATCCTGTTCATCATCATATCCATCATCATACCCTTTCCTGCGCCACCATAAAGAAGCGCTGAACATACCTACCCGGGTAAACTCGCTGCCATGGTTCCATACAATATCCATCGCACTCAAAGCGCCCAATGAAAAGCCCGCAAAGGATTTATCCCTGAAAGACGGAATATTGTATGTTTTGCGGATAAAGGGAATCAGCTCATCAAAAATAAATTTGGTATACAAACCCGCCCTGGCGCCACGACCCTTGTAATCTGCGGAATAGGCAACGCCATATTCCAGTTTACGGTCGGCGCCGCAATGAATGCCGATGCATACCAGCGGCAATAACCTGCCTGCCGCATTCAGTGAATCGAGTATTTCATCAAAAGGCATTTTAGGAAGGTCCTGCCCGTCATTGATCAGTAACAAACTCAGTTCCTCCGGAAATGCGATCGATACCGGCAGGTACACATCCACCGTTACTTCTCTCCCCAGGTATTCAGAAACGATCGTTTTTTGTTCAACCAGTACAGAGGCAGCTGTTTTGCTTTCGGCCATAGGTTTCAAATGTAGGAGAAAGTTGGGAGCAGAACGTTTTTTTGATGTTGTGTAACCATTTGCTTAAATTGAAGCCATATCATTCTTCATCTATCATTTCATCAAATCACCCCAGCTTATGAAAAAAATCGGTATTCTTTTTGGACAGGAAAGGAGTTTCCCGACAGCATTTGTGGAAAGGATCAACAGCAAGAACATTCCCGGTATCATGGCAGAACCGGTGAGGATCGACAAGGTAATGCAGGGTGAGCCGAGCGGGTATGATGTGATCGTGGACCGCATCAGCCAGGATGTGCCTTTTTACCGTGCCTTCCTGAAGAATGCCGCGCTCTGCGGCACTGCCGTGATCAATAACCCGTTCTGGTGGAGCGCCGATGAAAAATTTTTCAATAACTGCCTGGCCACGAAAATTGATGTGCCCGTGCCCAAGACAGTGATCCTGCCCTCGCGCGATCTTCCTACCGACACGTCAGACCAGTCGTTCAGCAACCTGGCCTATCCGCTCGACTGGGAAGGCATTTTCCAGTATGTAGGGTTTCCCGCCTACATGAAACCTTTCGCCGGAGGCGGATGGAAGAACGTGTATAAGCTTACCGATATGAATGATTTCTTCGAGAAGCATGCCGAAACCGAACAGCTGGTCATGCTGCTGCAGGAAGAGATCATCTTTGAAGAATATTACCGCTGCTATTGCATCGGCGGTAAATACGTGCGCATCATGTCGTACGAACCACGCAACCCGCATCACCTGCGTTATGTCGCCGATTTCAAACCCTCTGCAGAGCGATTGAAACAAATGGAAGATATCGTGCTGCGCATCAACCGCTATCTCGGCTACGATTTCAATACGGTGGAACTGGCCCTGCGCGATGGCGTTCCCTATGCCATTGACTTCTGCAATCCCGCACCCGATGCCGACCTGAAAAGTGTAGGCCAGGAAAACTTCGACTGGGTAGTGGAAACAGCCGCCACCTATGCTATCGAAAAAGCACAGTCACTCAAACCCGGCGCGGATAACCTTACCTGGGGAGAGTACGTGAAAAAAAGCAGCAGCGGTAAAAAACTATATCCATAAAACACCATCGAAAGTCATCAATGCTAACCGCTAACAGCTAATCGCCAACCGCCTCCCTATGACAGACTACAAACATTTTACCCTGGGCGTTGAAGAAGAATACATGGTGATCGACCCGGTAACCAGGGAGTTGAAGAGCCATGAACAACGCATTGTGCAGGAAGGGCAGAAAGTGCTTAAGGATAAGGTAAAGGCAGAGATGCACCAGGCGGTGGTGGAAGTAGGTACCGATATCTGCTGCAATGTGGAAGAGGCATTTAAGGATGTGGCTTCGCTGCGCGGAAATATAGCGCAGATAGCGGGTGACCTGGGCCTCTGGACAGGCGCTTCGGGCACGCACCCCTTCAGCCATTGGGAGAACCAGCTGATCACAGACCATGCGCGCTATAACGAGATCGTGAATGAACTGCAGGAAGCGGCGCGCAGCAACCTGATCTTCGGGCTGCATGTGCATGTGGGTATGGAAGACCGGCGTATGGCCATCCATATCGCCAACACGGCCCGGTATTTTCTTCCGCACGTGTATGCGCTCAGCACCAACTCCCCTTTCTGGGAAGGAAGGAAAACAGGGTACAAATCTTTCCGCACAAAAGTGTTCGATAAGTTCCCGCGCACGGGCATACCCGATTTCTTCGAGAGCATTGAAGCATATGAGAACTATGTGAACCTGCTGATCAAGACGAACTGTATCGACAATGCCAAAAAAATATGGTGGGATCTTCGTGTGCATCCCTTCTTCAACACGGTGGAATACAGGATATGCGATGTGCCCATGACCATTACCGAAACCATGATGATTGCGGCCCTGTTCCAGGCCATCAGCGCCAAAATATACAAGCTGCGGAAAGAGAATATGAACTTCATGATCTACCAGCGCTCCCTCATCAATGAAAACAAGTGGAGGGCCAGCAGGTACGGCATCGATGGCACGCTGATCGATTTTGGTAAGGAAACCGAAGTCAACACCCGCTCCCTCATCTACGAACTACTCAATTTTGTGGATGATGTGGTAGACGACCTGGGCAGCAGGCACTTCATAGAACAGGTGGAAAAGGTCTTCGCCACCGGCACCGGCGCCGACCGCCAGTTAGCCATCTATGAACAGACCGGCAGCCTGGTAAAAGTGGTGGACCATATTCATGAAGAGTTTTTAAAAGCCTGAGAAAGATCTGGAGCTTGGAATTTGAAGTCCGGGTCTGAAGTATGAAATTAATAATCAATCTGTTACAAACTTAAGACCCCCGAACTACAAACCACAAACTCCAGACTATGAAGGAAGCAGCGTTTCGCCCTGCCAGTGTATCTAATCATTACCCAAACTACCATTACGCATTTGACGGAAGAATATCAACTGATCAGGGGTTGTATTGAACAGGACACCCGCTGCCAGCGCATGCTGTTTGACAGGTATGCCGGTAAGATGATGGCCGTATGCCTGCGCTATGCCAGGGATTCCATGGAAGCAGAGGATATGCTGCAGGATGCCTTTATAAAGGTGTACCAGTATATTGGCCAGTTTAAATTTGAAGGCGCTTTCGAAGGCTGGATCAGGCGCATCGTGGTGAATACAGCCATACGCCACCTGGAGAAGAAAAAAATGTACTTCAAAGATGTTGACGACAACAGCTATGATGCCCCGCAGATAGGTCCGCAGGCCTATACCCATTTGGGAGAAGGCGACCTGATAAAGCTGATCAGCCAGTTGCCCGAAGGGTACCGCCTGGTCTTTAACCTGAACGTGATCGAGGGATACAGCCATGAGGAAATTGCAGAGATGCTGAACATTCAACCCGGCACCAGCCGCAGCCAGTTGGTAAAGGCGCGGAAGATGCTGCAACACCAGATATTACAACTTCAAAAAGTTGCTGTATAGAATGAGCGATAGCCAATTTGATGATTTTGCCAGGGGCAAGCTCGATGACCATGAGGTTCCCGTGCCGGGTAACCTCTGGAACAAAGTCAGCGATGGCACATTCGATCATTTCTTTGCAGATAAGCTAAAGGGATCCGAAGCGCCGGTGCCGCCCGGCCTCTGGGAAAAGATCACCGACACACAATTCGATCATTTCGCAGGCGATAAACTTACAGGTGCTGAAGCTACAGTTCCTGATGGAATGTGGGGCCGGATAGCAGACGGGCAGTTTGATGATTTTGTAAGAAATACTTTCACCGGTGCCACAGCACCCATACCTGCAGGCCTCTGGGAAAAGATCATGCCCGAAGAGGATGATGACAAGGGCGGGTTTATCTGGTTCAACCAGGCATGGAGGATCGCTGCTGTTTTTCTGCTGATAGCCGGACTGGCAGCCGGCAGCTATTACTGGTACAAAGCTTCCCATAAACAGAACGCTATCGATACAGTTGCAGGTGGTTCCGGCAATGGGAACAAAACAGATCATGAAACCCCCGCAGCAAATGACCAGGGCACTCCTGCCGGCGGCAAGACTGGAGCTGCACAAAGCCTCCTGCCCGGAGCGGACAAACCCAACAACGACTTCGCAACAACAGATCACAGCAACGCTGGCAACACCGGTCATGCACAGGAGAATATCTCTCCGAATACTTCTGCGCATACCGGTAACAGGCTGCAGCAACCCAACAGCCATTACCCGGGCAATACATCCCTGCAAAACACTACCATACCCGGCAATACCATCAACCATAACATAACCACCGCGGAATCATTGCCGCTTATATTCCCTGAAGACTACACATACCTGCCGCAGAGCAAAGGCGTCACCATACCCTTCTCAATCAAAAACAATATGGCAAGCCCGCAGGACAGGAAGATCAGCATCGGCAACCATGCAGCGCTTTTTAACAGCATCATCATCTGCCCTACCGACCGCAAAGGCAACCGCGACTGGTACCTCGAAGCATATGCATCTCCCGATATCGCTTTCCGTTCTTTCAGCAATAACAGCGCCGCACAGCAATACATCAGCAGGAAAGACAGCAGTGAAAGCATGCGCCCGGGCTTTACGGCAGGCATCAGGCTGGTGAAACCGGTAACGGATAATATACTCATCAAGGCGGGACTGCAATATTCGCAGGCCAACCAGAAATATGTATACCGGACCGAAAACGAAACCAAGAATATAACAGTAGTTACCACGCGCACGATTATCCGCTCGCCGGGGGATACCGTGGTGCTCAGGGATACCAGCACCATGCTGCAGATCGGTTACAGGAACAATACGGTGATCAATCGCTTCCGTACGCTGGATATACCTGTTACCGTGGGATACCAGTTCGGTAATGATGACCTTAAAATAGGACTGAATGCCGGCGTAGTGGTTAACCTCTCTTCCTGGTACCAGGGTGTGGTGCTCGACAGTACACTGGCCACTGTGCCGCTTACCAGGAGCAACAGCAGCATGGTATACAAAAACCGTATAGGCCTCGGGCTCTACGGCGGCATCAGCGTGGTGAAGCGCTTAAGTGATGACCTGCACCTGTTTGCCGAACCTTATTTCAGGTATAACCTTTCCAATATGACCGTTCCCAATGCAGCTTACAACCAGAAATTCAGTTTTGGAGGTATCTCGCTGGGAGTGCGGCTGAATCTGAACAGGCAATAGGCA
>DASVLZ010000263.1:0-6287 GCA_036384615.1 Sediminibacterium sp. | reverse complement strand
ATAATCAGCCAGTGTTTGTTTTTGTTCTTCAGCCGAAAACCGGGAAACTACCTGGTAAGGTTTGTAGATGAGGAAGTAATCATTCATACAAAACAAAAGTCTCGCAGAAGCGAGACTTTGTATATGGATGGGTTAGTAAGTACGGGAAAATAAATTTCCCATCACAATATTAAAAAGAGTTTTAACCAATGCAAAAATTTTTTTAAACAATTTTATTAACATTTTCCGGCGGTATGTGGATTGTTGCGCCGGAAATCTTATGTTTTGCAATGCCTGTTTTTGTTTTTACATCGTGCATGATTTCGTACGCATTGTAACAGCATCTTCTGAAACACTGATGAATAAAGGGTTTCAGAAGATGCGTAATATTTATTACGGAACAGAACAGCAAAACAGGCACACATTTTTTTCATTCCGGAAACCTGCCGGAAGCCCAAAAAAAGCGCTCAAAAAAATTCAGCTCATCCTGTCTTGATTACCTTTGGTTTTCATCAAAAAGCAGGCAGAATGAAGTTTCCCGCCCCCGTTCCGGCAAGCCGGATCGCAGAACTGATCGGTGCTGAAACAGCCGGCAATGCATCGGCACAGTTATCCGGCATCAACGAAATACACAGGGTTGAGAAAGGCGATCTTGTATTTGTAGATCATCCCAAATACTACCAGCAATGTCTTAACAGCGATGCGGACGGCATCATCATCAATTCAAAAGATGTAAAGATTCCCGAGGGAAAAACACTGTTTATTGTGAAGGATCCTTTTGAATCGTACCTGAAGATCGTGCACCATTTTCAACCGGCGGTGCAGCAGCAGGGTACGATCAGCAGTGATCTGAAGCTGGGTAAGGATACTACGATCATGCCGAATGTGTTTATCGGGCATCATGTATCCATCGGCGATCACTGCACCATCCATCCCAACGTTACCATACTGCCGTATACCACCATCGGCAATCATGTAGTGATCCAGGCGGGCACGGTTATCGGCAGTGATGCTTTTTATTACAATGCAAAAAAGAACAGGGATACCTGGTACAAACGGATGGAAAGCTGCGGCAGTGTAGTGATCGAGGATGATGTAGAGATCGGCGCCGGCTGCACCATTGACAGAGGGGTGACTGCTGAAACCCGGATAGGATGCGGCAGCAAGATGGATAATATGGTGCATGTAGGACATGATGTAACGATAGGAAAGAACTGTCTTTTTGCAGCACAGGTTGGCATTGGCGGAGGAACGGTGATTGAAGACGGTGTGGTGTTATGGGGGCAGGTAGGTGTAGGTAAAACGCTTACCATCGGCGCCAATGCAATAGTGCTTGGCAAGAGCGGCGTGCCTTCTTCACTGGCGGGTGGTAAAACGTATTTTGGTTACCCGGCAGAGGAGGCCAGCCAGAAGAGAAGGGAACTTGTGTGGGTAAAACGTATTCCGGAACTCTGGAAGAAAGTGATGCAGTAAGGATATAATTACTGCAGGTTGTATTTTTCCTGCAGCTCTGCGCAGATGCGTTGCAGGGAACTGTTAACGGAACTGTAAGAAAATCCCGGCAGGTATTTCAGGAGCTTGCTGTTATCAATCGTTACTTTGGCGGAAGCTGTTCTGGCGGTTTCTTTTGTAAGCAACGGGTCTTTGCCTGTGAACCATGATTTCAAAGCTTCCCATCTCCATACAAGGCCCGAGATCAATGGGGTTACTTTCCTGTAAGGCGGTTTTTTCCTGAAGCATGCAGCGATATTGCTGAACAATTCAGCGTAAGGCATATTTGCGCCGGAGAGGATGAACCTTTCGGAAGTATTGCCGGTGGCCTGCATCAATTGTATCATGGCGGTAACGGCATCTTCCACATCTACAAATCCTCCCGTGCCGTTGGTGTACCAGGGAAATTCTTTGTATACATTCCTGAAAATACCTGTTGAGCTGTTTTCCCAATCGCCTGCCCCGAGGATGATCACGGGATTTACGATCACGGTATCGAGTCCTTCGCCGATGCCCCTGAATACTTCGAGTTCTGCAAGGTGCTTGGTGCGGCCGTACTCGCTGTTGCTGGTTTCCGCCGACCATATCATGGATTCATCAACGGGTTTGTTTTCACGTATGCGGCCCATTGCGGCGATGGAGCTTACGTGGAGCAGTTTTTGTATGCCCGCAGAAAGACAGGCATTCACCACATTGGCCGTGCCTTCCACATTGATCTTGTGCATGGTCTTTCTTTTGCGCGGGTTGAATGATACCATGGCGGCGCAATGGTATACCTGGTCAACACCCTGCATGGCGGTTTCGAGGGATACAATATCGAGTATATCGCCTTGTATCCATTCTACCCTGTCTGCTCCTGTAAATGAAGGAATATTTGTACGGTACAACGCACGCACCTGCTCACCATGAGTCACCAGTCTTTTTACAAGATGTGAACCCAGTAAACCCGTTGCGCCGGTAACCAATATCATGTGGAAGAGTTATGACGGCGAAGATAGGGGGATTATCTAACCTCCGCATTTATCGCATCTCCCGCTGATCACCACATCTGTTTGTGCGGCGCGGAAACCTTTTGGAAGAGTGATATGCGGTACGGTAATATGATCCAGGCAATAGGTAATGCCGCATTCATCGCACATAAAATGAATATGGTCGTCGTGGTGATGGCCGGCGGTGCAGTCGTCCTTGCATAGGGCATACCTTACCGAATTATCGGCTGTGGGTATGGTATGAATGATGCCTTTGTCAACAAAGGTCTGCAGTGTACGGTAGATCGTTACGCGGTCGAACTCCGTGCCGCTGTGGTGTTCAATATCGGCATGCGCCAGCGCGCCGTCTGAACGCATAAAGAGTTCCAGTATTTTTTTCCGGCTGTCGGTTACACTCAGCTGGTTTTTTTTCAACAGTTCCGTTACTCCATATAACATAGTATCCTCCTTGTTCTCGGGCTGTATACAATACCGGATTGCATTGTGTACAGATGCTTATTGTTTTTCGCTCACAATATTCACATGGTCCGATTTTTCGGCCAATAGTGCGGCGATGTCTTTTTTCAATGTTTCCAGTTCCGCCTGTTTCAATCCATCATATACCTGGCCGCGTACTTTACCGTCCCTGTCCACCAGTGCAAAGAACTGGGTGTGGATGAATTGTTCTTCGATCTTCTCCAGGTTGTTCTTGGGATCGTCCAGCAGGTAGGAGTTGCGGGCGGCCTGGTAAAGGCTGTCCTTCCGGCCTGTGAGCAGGATCCATTTATGCGTATCGATCTTCATGGAATCGGCATAGACTTTCAGCCTTGCCGCCGAATCCCTTTCAGGGTCGCAGGTATGGGCCACGATCATAAAATCGGGCTGGTCTTTATATGCCTCGTACACGGTTTTCATATTGGCATTCATCTTCGGGCAAATGCCTTTGCAGGTGGTGAAGAAATATTCCACCACGCTCACTTTCCCCAGCATATCCTTTTCTGTAAAGCCCAGCCCATCCTGCGTGGTAAAATGGAAAGGCTTTACATAACTGATAACAGGCAGTTTTGTTTTCCAGAAATCGGTGCCGCGGAACAGGAAAAAATAGAAGGCGACTACCAGTACGATAAAGAAAAGGACATACCCCAGCAGTTTCTTACTCATTACCTTGGTTTAAGCTGCAAAGTTACGCAGTAGTAAGGGAAGAAATCTTTTCAGGAATAAATTTTGCAACGTTGTTGCATTGTTGTATTTTTGCCCTCTTATGCGTTCAAGGCCAAAGATCAATTGGGATGCCCTGGGTATCAGCACTTCATTAGCCTGCGCCATTCATTGTGCGCTGCTGCCGTTGTTTGTAACCAGCCTGCCGGTATTCGGGATCAATATCATCGAGAACATCCGTTTTGAATTCCTGATGGCCCTGGTGGCCCTGGTGATAGGTGTGTATTCGCTATACCATGGCAAAAAGAAGCACCATCATAGCTGGAAGCCCGTTGTCATTTTTACGGCGGGTATTATATTGCTGATGGGCAGGATATTACGGCATGAATGGAATATGGTGCTGCTGCTTCCCGCCGTTGCGGCCATCATCTACGCCCATTATCTCAACTACCGTTTATGCCGCGCACATAACCATGCGCACGAGGAAGACTGCGTGCATTAACTCATGCTATAACTTACCTCCCCGTCTTTCTCATCCTTCAGTTGTACGCCGAGGGCGGATAGCTCGTTGCGGATCTTGTCGCTGGTAACAAAGTCCTTGCGTTTTTTGGCTTCCTTGCGGATATCTATCAGCAGCTGCAGTACTCCGCCGAGTTTGTCATCATTGCCGGTGCGCTCCTGTTTCAGTCCGAAGATATCTTCCACGAAGAGGCGCATCTGTGCCTGTAGATGTGTTGCCGTATGCCTGCTTAATACACCTGCAGGCTGGTCTTTGTCATTGATGGAATTGATCACGGGCACCACTTCAAACATATTTGCCAGCACTTTGGCGGTGTTCATATCATCGTCCATGAACTCGGTGAACCCATTTACCAGTTTCTCTACTTTGCTGTTCAGTTCCGCATCTGTTATGCCGGCATCATCACTGCCCATATCCTGTTGCTGCATGAGCCATTCGTGTGCTTCCAGCAGCCGTTTCAGCGCTTTTTCGGAACCCTGCAGCGCTTCATTGCTGAAGTCGAGCGTGCCCCGGTAATGGCTCTGCAGTATAAAGAAGCGGATGGTCATGGGCGCATACGGCTGCGTGAGCAAAGGATGCTGCCCGCTGAAGAGTTCGGTGAGTTTGATAACGTTGTTATAACTCTTACCCATCTTCTTACCGTTGATGGTGATCATGTTGTTGTGTATCCAGTAACGCGCCATCATTTTATGGTTGCATACGGCGCTTTGCGCGATCTCGCATTCATGGTGCGGGAACTGGAGGTCCATACCGCCGCCGTGAATATCAAATTCATCGCCGAGGTATTTGCGGCTCATGGCGGAGCATTCAATATGCCAGCCGGGAAACCCTTCTCCCCAGGGGCTCTGCCAGCGCATGATGTGCTCGGGAGGTGCGTTTTTCCAGAGGGCAAAATCGCTCCGGTTGCGTTTTTCATCCTGGTTATCGAGTTCACGGGTGCTTTCCATCTGGTCTTCCAGTATGCGGCCGCTGAGTATGCCGTATGGCTGCCCCTGTTTTGAAAAATCCGTGTTGTATTTTTCTACATCAAAATATACCGAGCCGTTGGTCTCGTAGGCATACCCGTCTGCAATGATCTTTTTGATCATCTCTATCTGTTCGGTAATATGGCCTGTGGCTGTGGGCTCGATGGCCGGCGGCAGGTTACCGAGCCTGTCCATGGCCCAATGGTATAACCGGGTGTATTTCTGCACCAGTTCCATGGGCTCCAGCTTTTCCAGCACGGCTTTGCTGCTGATCTTGTCTTCCGCTTCGCGGCCCTCTTCTTCAAAATGGCCGGCATCGGTCAGGTTGCGCACATACCTTACTTTATACCCGAGATGTATGAGGTAGCGGTACAATACATCAAATGTTACATAAGGCCGTGCATGCCCCAGGTGGCTTTCGCCGCTTACAGTGGGCCCGCACACATACATACCCACATACGGCGGGTTGATGGGGGTAAACACTTGTTTCTGGCGGCTGAGGGAATTGTATACTTTCAGTGACATTGTTCGTGGGATTTGAGACGTTACAGATTTGCCTGGCAACCTTTCGGCGCCAACAGGTCAGCAGCAGGGATGTGTTTGTTGTCTCATAGAACTGCGAAGGTATCTATTTAACCAATATATCCGACACCAGCATCAGGTGGTCGCTCAGGTTTTCGTCTATCATATCAAATTGTTTTATTTCAAAACGGGGTGATGCCAGGATATAGTCTATCCGCAAAGTGGGCGCCAGTGAAATAAAGGTGCGGCCTACGGCAAAGCCCTTGCGCAGGAAGGCATCCTGCCGGTTGCCTTTGATATGGAAATAGGCGTAGGAATTGGGCACATCGTTAAAATCGCCGCAGAGGATCACCGGGTAGGGACTTTTGTCCACCTCTTCCCGCACCATATTGGCCTGTGTGCCCCGCCTGGCGAAAGCGAGTTTCATTTTACGCATAAGGCTCCGCGATGCGGCCAGGTTTCCGTTTTCCTGGCTGCGTATCTTTTCTATATCGCTGTAGTCTTCCGGTTTGAATTTGAACGACTGCAGATGGGTGGTATATACCCGCAGGGTATCGGGACCTTTTACGAGGTCGGCATAGATCAGGCTTTCTGCTACCGGGTACCTGATCCTGCCCGAATCGATCATAGGATATTTGGAAAATATGATGCATCCCGAGCGGTAATGCCCGCCATCGCGTTCAT
>DASVLZ010000262.1:0-6952 GCA_036384615.1 Sediminibacterium sp. | reverse complement strand
TGTACTTCGATTCCACTTCGAGTGAACCTACCGGGTCTGATTTCAGGTTGATGATCTTTTTGTCGTTCTCCAGTATGATATGATAGGTGAGCGCACTTTCTGAAGACTCTTCCACAACGCTGTGTACTGTAAAATCCTTGTAATTCTTCTTTACCTTGTTCAGGATCAGCGGAGGCAGCCCGTCTTCACTGTAATATTTCAGTGCGAGCAGTACATTACCGTCTTCATCATACCTGATGCGGTAGCTTACCTTGTTCTTTACAAAGAATACTTTGTAACCATCCTTCATCTCTTCCCAGGCCACGCTTTTGGCTTCGGGGAAAGTAGAGGCAAAAATTTTGAGCACCTGCTCATTCACTTCTCTGGCGGATGCGCCCAGTGACACTGTCAGGAGGCACACGATAAATGTTAGCGTTTTCATAGTAGTGTGTTTTAATGATTTGATACAGCTAACTTATATCATCGATATGCGCGGTAAAGGAAATCTACATTTACGGTCGTTAATGAATGTTGCCAGATGTTAACCTGTATTAACCTTGCCATTAAAGGATGAAAACGCTCGTTCAAACCCGCAAAATCGCCGATAAACCCCGGTGCCAGGTTGCAATCAATATCATTATTCTTTTGTTAAAAAGGAAAACCGGTTTTAACAAAGCTGGCTGTGGTCTGTTTGCAGGCAGTGAACATACACTCTGCAGTTATGCTATTGGGGAATAAATGCTTTGGGTATACCGACTGTTGATAAAATTCCATAGCGCATAGCCCGCCAGCAGAAATTAAAGAAACTCGGACTGCCGTCTCTTGTAAGGGTTGCGGTTATTTCTCTTGGATGGTCTTTTCTGCCAGGATTGGCATTACGTATGACCAGCGTATTCATGAAAAAACTCAGGAGGTTTTTTTTCTTCAGTCTTCCGTTATCATCTTCTTTTTTGCGGAGAGTGATAATATGCAGGTCATGATACAATAACCGCACCGTGGCAGTGGTGTTGGTATTATTGCCGGCGATATGCATACGGCAGCTGTCCGCCGTCCCCTGTTTGATGGTAAACAATGACAGGTTTTCAGTAACAGGATTGAGTACGGTTCCGGGAAAAGAACCGAGATTGATATCGGCCGTATATACCCCGCTGCGGTATCTGTTCATATCAAATCCCATGCGTATTCTTCCATATATACTGTGCATAAAGCGAGTGGTGGCATCCACACGGCACCACATTCCTGCTTTGATATTCCCGGGAATATTGATCAGGTTACTGATACAGCCGTTAATATCATCGAAATATAGCGTGCCGTCACGTCCGCTGGGCGGATAATACTCCGTATAGGCAATACTAAACCCGTGAATGTTTACCCGTGAAATATGTATCGGAAGAGATAGACCGTGCAGTGTCTGGTAGGGGAAATTCCGAAGTTTTATTTTAGGCCTGGGAGGCAGGGATCCATCAACATAGTCTTTTAAGAATCCCCCATGAATATCCATCCTATCTGCCCGCAGGATACCTTTATTGAACAACTGCCACCAGTGCATGCCGGATAAGGTGAGCATGGGTACGGATATATGAAAACGATCGCCGCGGTGCCGTAGTTTTTTACGGAAAATTGTTTTGTTTCCCCGCGGTTTGAGCAGCACGCGGAATGCCGTAAGGGTATGTGCATTTGCATTCAGTAACAGGGAGTCCGCTTCCAGGAGATAGAGGCTATCTGATGTGCGCCTCTGCAGGAAACCACAGGATACAGAGGTGTTTTCGGTAAAAAAGAAACGGCTGGTATCACGGTGGCTGGCTGAATCGATCAGCAATCGATGCATATTCACGGTAAGATGATCGAAACGTGTATCCCTGCCCCTGGCCAGCAGGTTTTTGCTTATGAAACTGCCATTCTCTATGCGTATGCTGTCAACCGATATATGATCGAGATGCTGTGTGATGCGCTGTTGAAGTGTAAGTGTATCCCTCAGTTTTCGTTTGGCAAGATTGTACGGGCGTTCTTTGCGGAACAGTGTCATTTCCGGATCGCTGATGATGATCCTGTCAAGATCAATGCGCCTTCTGTTAAGGAGTTCAGCAATACCCAGTCCGCTCACTGTCATTTTACGGAATGAAACAGCATAAACATCATCCGGTGCCTGTTGCAGCGCATCAAGGGAAGCCAGTACTGAACTGTCAACACGTATCCTTGCATGGATCAGGTCAACAGAAGCATTGCGCATATGCGGTTCAATACTGTCGAGTGACAATATATACAGTCCATGGGATGCATCCCTGATGACCTGTTTCAGTTTGGCGATCAGTGCCGGCCTGAGATCGAGAGGAGATATTGCCTTCGACCTGTCTGGCTTGAAGTCGTTGGCGCGCAGCAGGTAATACCGGATAAACAGGTAACCTCCTGTGATCAGCAGCAGTAATAGGAAGAGTATAATGCCTGTTTTCCGCATGTTTCATACAGGATACTAATAAAGTTGTGCCATCAAAAAGTAAGAATCTTACAACACCGGCAGCAGGATAATGTAATAGGGGAACGCGTAATTCACATGAATTTTACAAACCGGCTTAGCAAACAGCCATAACGATTATGAATACAAAACTACCCATAGTAATGGCTTTATGCCTTTCGGCAATTGCTTTTTTACCAGGCTGCCGGCTGATCGGAGATATATTCAAAGCCGGGATATGGACGGGCATCCTGCTCGTGGCTGTAGTGATCGGCCTGATCATATTTGTGATAGCGAAACTGGGGAAAAAGCAATAGGCATGGTTTTTTATTTTTATTCCTAAACAGATTGTTCATTTATAAAATCATACCATGAAACAGATAACACATAGGTTTGCTGTAAAAACATTCCTGACCTTATTCGTGGTGGCATTTTTCCAGGTAATTTCCTGGGCGCAGGATGCCAAGGTAGAGATCAACGGCAATGATGTAGGCAGCTGGTTCAGCAGGAACTGGCTCTGGGTGGCAGGCGTGGTGTTGCTGCTCATTATCCTGCTCCTCTTCAGCGGCGGAAGCAGCCGCAGGTCGCAAAGCAAAACCACCGTTTACAGGAAGGGCGATGGAACGGTTACAAAGACCACTACTACGGAAACAGATGTTGCGGAATAAGGGGGATGGCAGATTGCAGATCGCAAATTGCAGATTGATTTTTTAATCTGCAATCTGCCATCTCTCAGTTCCAATTTCTCCCGAATACTCTCTGCAGGCTGGCTGTTGTTCTGGCCTGGGCATTGGTACGGATCTCGATCTCCTGTTGTTCTATTTTATTGAACATGGCATTGGTTACCACAACGGCCATCACATTATCCAGGTCGAGGTTCATACCCAGCTTGTTGCCGAGTAATACTTTGGCGGGCGCAACGAGTTTATCCCACGACTGCTGCACGCCATATTCATTGAGGGCATTGCGCATAATGGGTTTTACTGCACCGCGGAGCGTATCGCCAACGGTGCGGCGCAGGTAATCGGTGGCAGAGGTGCCGCCGTTTTTCACTATGGTTATTGCATCGCGGATAGACATCCTCCGGATACCATCTACGAATATAGGACCTGAACGCGTAACGGTTTGTACGGCGGCATTATCGAGCGTACTGGTAAACCTGTTGAGTTCGGAGGACAGCCCCAGCCTGTCGAGCGTTTGCACCAGCTTCTGCGCTTCCTGGGGCAATACTGCATTGAGCAATACATCACGGCTGAAAGAACCGTTTTGTCCCAGGGCGTTTACGCCGAAATTACTGCCGATGATCAGCGCTTCACGGATGGCATTGGCTGCATCTGCCTCAGAAAGATAATTACCGATGCTCTTCAGGGAACTGCATCCGCCGAACAGCATGGTGGCAGCGGCAAAAATGATCGTGTATATTTTTTTCATGTAGGGAATTTGATGATACGAAGATTTCAAAAAGTATGCCATACAGAGGGAGGGAAGAACTATGGTATGATATTTTAATGATACCCTATTGCGTAATCTGTTATTTATTCAATAAAACAAAAGAACGAAAAACACATATACCATGAAACCGAATATTGGCATTTCTGAGAAAAACCTGAATGCGGTAGCCACCGCACTTACTTCCATCCTGTCGGATGCAATGATCCTGTATATCAAAACAAGAAAATTCCACTGGAATGTTGCGGGAGAAAGTTTTATGGAGCTGCATAAACTGCTCGAAAAACAATACAAGCAGCTGGAAGAAGCCATAGATGCAATAGCGGAAAGGATCAACAAGCTGGGTGCCAGGACGATAGGCACCACTAAAGAATTCCAGGAGCATGCCAGCCTGAAAGAAGCACCGGGAAAATATCCTTCTTCACAGGAAATGATCAAAGAATTGCTGAAAGACCACGAGTCGGTGATCCAGCAGCTTCGTAAACAGGTGGATGCCTGCGATGAGCAGTACAAAGATGCCGGCACTGCCGATTTCCTCACCAACCTTATGGAACAGCATGAAACGATTGCGTGGGTATTGAGGAGGTACCTGAGTTAGGTTGATGGCATAATTTTTTTACCTGCCGCCACAATGAACCAATAAACAGAAATTATGAAAAACAGCTTTTTACGTTTTGTGTGTGCGTGCTCATTGGGATGTATGACTGTAGTGGGTGCGGAAGCGCAGGACAGCTTACGGTTAGCGGAAACGGATCCGCCATTATTTTCAGGGCAGGAAGGTTTCAGAACCTGGTCCATAGGTATTCACGGGGGTGCAATAGCGCCTTTCTCGGCATTCGGGGGACGTAACGATTTTTCCGACTGGAAAACATCATTCGGATACGGGGCTTACCTGAAAAACCAGGTATCACATACATTGGGTCTGCAGCTGGACTTTCTCCGCGGCAAACTGCGTGGCAATAATGACCGCCTCTGGGCAGGAGCGCCGCCGGTGAGTCCGTACAGGTCTTTTGAAACACAGATAAACTGGGCTACAAGCCTGAGTGCCGTGGTTACACTGGGTAATATCAACTGGTCGCAACTGCGTACTGCCGTACAACCTTATATTTCAGTCGGAGCCGGCGCCATCAATTTCAGTCCTGAAACGGTTGACAATGCAGGTACTACCATGCAATATATGGGCGGCGATAAGCAGACCGATTTTTATGTGCCGGTGGGCCTGGGCATCAGGGCCAATCTCTCACGCTCTGTAAACCTCGATATCGGTTACAGCATTGGATTTGTGGATGGGGATGATATAGACGGTTACCTGAAAGAGCCATATGTGAGTGATAAATTTTCCTACGGACATATCGGTTTGGAGTTTGCACTTGGAAAATCCAACAAACCGCAGCTGGCAAGGCATAATGCACCAGCGCAGTTATCGCGCGAGCTGACCAGTAAAACGGATGCGCTCACAGCCTCACTGGCTGCGGCAGAAGACCGTTACAGGCAGCGCCAGGCTGAGGTCGATGGCCTCAATGGCGATATCGCTAAACTGAAGGCCGATACTGATGGCGATGGAGTAAGCGATTATTTTGATAAATGCCCCGGCACACCTGCAGGCACCAAAGTAGATGGCTCAGGATGTGCATTGCCCGAGCCGCCTCCGCCGCCGGTAAAAGATACGGTAGTGCAGCAAACATATATCATTACGGAAGAAGACAGGCGTATTGTGAATGAAGCGATCAGGAACCTTGAATTTGATTTTGCCAAATCCAGTATCCGGCCGCGCTCATATCCTTCCCTGAACAGGGTGGCACAGCTCCTGGTGAAAAAGAATATCAGCCTCAAACTGGCAGGCCATACGGATAATATCGGTTCAGAGTCGGCTAATATGAAGCTGTCGAAAGACAGGGCCGAATCTGTGAAGAATTACCTGGTAAGCCAGGGCGCCAATCCCTCACGGATAGAAGCCGTGGGATATGGCGAAACACAGCCGATAGCTACCAATAAAACAGCAGCAGGCAGACAGAAGAACAGGCGTGTGGAATTCACTATTTACTGATAAGAACGAATAGGATAACAGGGATGGCGATGATATTTCATCGCCATCTTTTTTGCCCGGAACCGGGCAGCGGAAAAGCAAGGGCATGTGTCATATACACAGAAACCGGCAAGTGAGAATTATGTAATTTTTTTTGACTATTCTGTAATGGGCTACCGGGCATGTGTGAGGAACTTTACAGACCGATTTAAGTATGCTTTAAAATCCGATACTATGAGAAGCAACATGAGTTTTGTTGACAAGATGATCAGGATGTTGATCGCCATAGTCATTTGCATTGTTGTGTTCACCAGGCTGATCACCGGCCCGCTGGCGATAGGTTTTTTTATTTTTGCCTACATACTGGTGCTTACCTGTTTCCGCGGCCGATGCCCGTTCTATCGCCTCTTCGGCATTAACACCAACCGCAACCTCAACGATAAGGCCCGCATGTACGAATACAAACGCAACCAGACATTGCTCAAGAATTACCTGAGGAATTACCAGGAAGGGTATTCCAGGGTAAAGCATGAGTCGAGAGCGTAAGTGGGAAGCCTGCACAATATTCCCGGTTCCGGGGAAGCCATGATTTTCTTTCAGATTATTTGGTAATTTAGGCCTGTACACTGCAGGGATGAGACGGTGTTGATGAAAGAAACTCCTCTAAACAAATACGTTTATGCGCTGTCTTACGATATGGTTATCCCTGCTAAGTATGACCACATTTGCGCAACAACGGAACGACACATTGATAAACAGTATAAAGGAATTGTTTGCGGGCCACCAGGGTGTATTTGCCATGGCTTTCCAGGATGTGCAGACAGGAGAAACCTTGCTGATTAATGAACATCAGGTATTTCATGCGGCCAGCACAATGAAAATGCCGGTAATGATTGAATTGTTCCGGCAGGAAGAACAGAAAATCTTTTCATTAAGCGACAGTATAACGATCAAAAATGTTTTCAGGAGTATTGTGGATAGCAGTGAATATAGCCTAGACAGTACCGATGACAGCCAGCATGACCTGTATAGAAGGATAGGAGAAC
>DASVLZ010000261.1:0-7235 GCA_036384615.1 Sediminibacterium sp. | reverse complement strand
GCGGGCATACCGAATTTGCAGGCATCAACACAGGATTCAACCACCTCATCAGGCCCATGTTTTACGAGGCCTGGCATACCATCAAAAATATCAGTAACCCCGATGGCCCGCTGAAACACTACGCCGTAACAGGTAATATCTGTGAAACGGATACATTCGCGTGGAACAGGGAACTGAACGAAGTGCGCGAAGGCGACCTGCTGGTGTTTTACAATGCAGGGGCTTACGGCTATGAGATGGCCAGCAATTACAACGCACGTTTTAAACCGGCACAGGTATTGTTCATCAAAGGGCAATCGCACCTCATTGGAAGAAGGGATGCCTTTGATGATTTGTTAAGAAACCAGGTAGAAGTGCTGTAATCCGAAGCCATCGGTTTATCTTCATACCATGATCGAGCTCCAGCATATACAGAAAAAGTTTGGCGACAGGATCATCCTCGATGATATCAGCGCCGTTATGGAAGCCGGTAAATGCAACCTGATCATCGGTACCAGCGGAAGCGGCAAAACCGTGCTCACCAAATGCATGGTGGGATTGTTCCGCCCCGACCGCGGATCGATATTATACAATGGCGTGGACATGATCACCATGCAGGATGAGGAGCGTAAACAGCTTCGCCAGCAGATAGGCATGCTCTTCCAGGGAACGGCGCTGTTCGACTCCATGACCGTGGAAAAGAATGTGATCTTCCCTCTCGATATGTTCACCAACTGGACCACAGCCGAAAAAAGAAAAAGGGTGGATGAGGTGCTGGAAAAAGTGAACCTGAAGGATGCACACAAAAAATACCCTTCCGAGATCAGCGGCGGGATGAAAAAAAGGGTGGGTATTGCCAGGGCCATCGTACTCAATCCCAAATACCTGTTCTGCGATGAGCCCAATTCAGGCCTTGACCCCCAGACATCACTGGTGATCGACAAACTGATCAAGGAGATCACTACGGAATACGATATCACCACGGTAGTGGTTACCCATGATATGAACAGTGTGATGGAGATCGGTGATCATATCGTTTACCTGCACCAGGGATGCAAACAATGGGAAGGCTCCAACAAGGATATTATTTTCAGCAAAGACCAGCTATTGAATAATTTCATATTCGCCTCCGACTTCTTACAGGACGCCAAGCAGATGCGTATGATGGAAGCCAACGGAACTGCGGAAGCACATAAATCATAAAGCATGAAACAGTTATTTTCCCTCCTCGCAGGTATGCTCAGCCTCACAGCAGTATGGGCCCAGAATACGGAAGATGCTCCCTATAAAAAAGACCCGAATATACCGGCCTTTATGATCCAGCAGGCCGACAGTACCTGGTTTTCGGCCGACAAGCTGCCGTCTGCCGCAAAATATCCCTATGTGGCCATCATTTATTTTTCCCCTACCTGCGGTCATTGCCAGGTAGCGGCCAAAGACCTCGTGAGCCATATGGACAGCCTGAAAAATGTGTTCTTCGTATTTGTGTCCTATAACCCAATGAACGAGATCAGCGAGTTTTCACAGGTGTATGGGCTCAATACCTTAGCCAATGTAAAGATTGGCCGTGACCCCAAGTACTTTGTACCCTCCTTCTTCCGTGTAGAATCCACACCTTTCACCGCCGTCTATGACCGCCATCGCAAACTGATCAAAGTCTTCGATCCGCCCCATAACCCGGCAATTGAAGCAGTGGACCTGATACAGCTGGTAAGAAAGAATTAGTGATTTCAAAAGAAAATCATTGATATAAAAGAAGGCTAATACAACATTCTTATATACCCTCGAGCTTCCATTCATATTCACTACTGGATTTCTTCTGTAATCTTTGTATAACAGCAGCTTTATCGAATACCTTTTTCGTAAAAGTATCCTTCATTATCACTATATGTTTGATAAGTTCTAATCGCGGCGGAAAAGAGGTTTCATTTCCAAGCATCAGTTTCGAATTATGTGGCAACAGGTAAGTAACAGAAGCTTCCGCCGTATCTATATTCGATAAATATGCCCGGCTCGTTTCATAGACCTGGTTCTGCAGACACTCCTTCTTATCTAAAGCCTGAATCGCACACTGCTGTGATAAAAGACCTTTATCATATACAACTGATATAAATACATTTTTACCGCTGACATTAGCAATAAAGGATACATAGATAGTATCCGTGATACAGCCAGACAGATACAACAAGAGAAGCAATAAAAAGCGTTTCATATATTATCTATTGAGTGGGGTAATTGGAGGGATTGGCCGCTATATCGGAAGAAGAACCAAAATATGCAACTGCTTGTCGGTTAGCGTTGGTTTCAGTCCAAAATTTGTAGTGATTAGCTGAATCAAAAATCATACTTAACAGGCTTGCAGGAACTATTATATTATTATAAAAACTTGCACCATACACTTGAGCCTGTAGATAGTGCCCATACTCATGTTCAAGACCTGCCAGGGTGAAAGAATTGTCAGCATGAATTCCTCCATTAGCTGTAGTAACTTAGATTTGTCTTCAAAACTATCTGTTATCTGTTTATTAGAAAACGGGGAAAATACCCTTTTTTAGCGCAAAAACGATCTCCATATTCCTTATAATCTATTTACTTTGACAGAAACCCAATTACTACGTTAAAGATTGATTTTCAATTACGAAATAAGGCATCAATACTTTCATATATCTATTTTTCCATTAGCAAGAAGGCTAATTCCCTACCTTTGCCCCGTCAAAAATTCTTCATTCTTTTAAATAGCTGTTATTATGAAAGTAACCGTGGTAGGTGCCGGTGCCGTTGGGGCAACCTGTGCCGATAATATTGCGCGCGCGCAGTTGGCTGATGAACTCGTGATCCTCGACATCAAGGAAGGCCTGGCCGAAGGTAAGGCGCAGGATATGATGCAGACAGCTGCCCTGCTGGGTTTCGATACCCGCATTTCCGGCAGCACCAACGACTATTCCAAAACCGCAAAGTCTGATGTAGTGGTGATCACTTCAGGCCTGCCGCGCAAACCCGGCATGACCCGTGAAGAACTCATCGGCACCAATGCAGGCATTGTAAAAGGCGTTGCTGAAAATATACTGAAACACTCTCCCGATGCGATCATCATTGTGATCAGCAACCCGATGGATACCATGACCTACCTGGCCCTGCAATCCACCGGCCTCCCCAAAAACCGCATCATCGGTATGGGCGGCACGCTCGACAGCGCCCGCTTCAGGTACCAGCTGAGCCAGCACCTGGGTTGCAGCCCTGCAGACCTGAATGCTGTAGTCGTTGGCGGACACGGCGATACCACTATGATACCCCTGATTCGCCTGGCCACATGGAACAGCGTACCCGTAACCCAGTTCCTGAGCGCTGAACAGCAGAAACAGATCGTGGCAGATACGATGGTGGGTGGCGCTACCCTCACCAAACTGATCGGTACTTCGGCATGGTATGCACCCGGAGCAGCAGGCGCTGCCCTCGTGGAAAGCATTGTGCGTGATGAAAAGAAACTGTTCACCTGCTGCGTAAGCCTCGATGGGGAATACGGACAGAAAGATATCTGCCTCGGCGTACCTGTTGTTATCGGCAGGAACGGATGGGAAAAGATCCTCGACTTCAAACTGAATGAAGAAGAGCAGGCCCTCTTTAATAAGAGCGCTGATGCTGTGCGGAGTATGAATGATGTGCTGAAGACATTGTGAGTAGTTGATAAGTTGATCAGTTGATAAATTGACTGGTTAACTGATCAACCCGTTAACTGATCAAAAGCAATCACATAAACATGTGGTTGCTTTTTTCTTGCCCCCTACAGTCCGTCTTCCCGGAAAAACGCCAACCCTTTTTTTCCGCCGCTCATAACGGAATTGCCGCAATTCGTCCCGATTTAAGCACCCGGGCTGTAACAAAAAAAAGTGCTTTGCGTCTCATTAGCACAAAAACAACCAACAATGAGACGCATTTTATTTCTGGCGATGTTATCTGGACTGGCTATTACCACGGAGAGCTATGCACAAACCAAAACAACTGTATCAGGTGAGGTAAAAGACAATGCTGGCAAGGCTTTGCCGTCAGTGTCCGTATCACTTTTACAGGCCAAAGACAGCAGCCTGGTAAAAGCCGGTGTAACGGATGCCAACGGCAAATTCGAGATCAGCAGTAATAACCATGCAGGAAAACTACTGTTAAGCTACCAGATCGTAGGGTTCGAGAAAACATATTCCAATGTATTCGACCTCTCCGCAGGTCAATCCTTTTCTTCCGGTACTGCAACCCTGCAGCCTGCCGTGAACAAACTGCAGGAAGTAACGGTTACTTCCAAAAAGCCTATGATCGAGATCAAGGCAGACAAGACCATTTTTAATGTGGAAAGCAGCATCAACGCCACCGGCAGCAATGCCATGGAACTGCTGCAGAAAAGCCCGGGAGTGCAGGTCGATAACAACGACAACATCTCCATGAAGGGCAAAACAGGTGTGAAGATTTATATCGATGGAAAGATGATGCAGCTGGATACCAAGGACCTGGCAGCCTACCTGAAAAGCATCAACAGCAATGATGTGGAAGCCATAGAAATGATCAGCAACCCCAGTGCCAAATATGATGCAAGCGGTAATGCGGGTGTGATCAATATTCGCCTGAAAAAAAATAAAAAATTCGGCACCAACGGCAGCGTAACCGCCGGCCTGGTTCAGGGCATCACTCCCAAGGGAAACGCGTCCGTTAACCTGAACTACCGCGATAAAAAAGTGAACATCTTCAGCAATGTGAGCGGTAATATGGGGATTTATGAAAACACGCTCGACCTGTACCGTGTACAGAAAGATTCTATCTATAACCAGAAAAGCGCCAACAGGAATGACGGGAAGAACCTGAACCTGAAAGCCGGCGCCGATCTTTTTATTGACAGCAGGAATACATTAGGCTTCCTCGTAACATCCAGCTTTAATGATGGCACCTGGAGCAGCAACAGCAGAACGGATGTATCGTACAAACCCACCAATCAATACATCAAAACATTACAGGCATTCAACGCCATACCCGGCAGCCGTACCAATATGAATGCAAACATCAACTACCGCTACGCAGATACCAGCGGCAAAGAAATCAATTTTGATGCAGACTATGGCTTGTTCAGGGGAAAAGGAAGGAGCTATCAACCCAACT
Organism: Sediminibacterium sp.; assembly: GCA_036384615.1. Taxonomy (GTDB): domain Bacteria; phylum Bacteroidota; class Bacteroidia; order Chitinophagales; family Chitinophagaceae; genus Sediminibacterium. The sequence continues at coordinate 2,117 of DASVLZ010000261.1, read as the reverse complement.
ACTACACAGATCAGAACGGGAGCCCGCTGTACCAGGTGATCAACCGCAACAACACACCTACAGACATAGATATCTATACCGCCAAGGTAGATGTGGAAATGCCCAAATGGAAAGGTAAACTAGGCTTCGGTGCCAAGTTCTCCTATGTAAAAACAAGGAATGCATTTGAGTTCTTCAACGATATAAGCGGTGTGCCCGTAAAACAATTGTCACGCAGCAACCGTTTCACTTATACCGAGAATGTGAATGCGGCTTACGCGAATTTCAACCGCCAGTTCAGTGAAAAATGGAGTATACAGGCCGGTCTGCGCATGGAACAGACCAACAGCGAAGGCGATCTTACCAGGGACGACGGCATTGTACAGGCTGATAACAACGTAAAAAGAAGTTACCTCAACCTGTTCCCCAGTGCCGCCATTACCTGGACCATGAGCAAAAAACATACGCTGAACCTTACCTACAGCAGGCGTATCGACAGGCCTACTTACCAGGACCTGAACCCGTTTGAGAATAAACTGGATGAGCTTACCTATGAAAAAGGAAATGCTTTCCTGCGCCCGCAATACACAAACAACATTGAACTGACGCATACTTTCATGTCGTTCCTGAACACCACCGTAGGCTACAGCTATGTGAAAGATTATGCTACGCAAACCACGGATACCACTGCCAATGCCACATACGTGCAGCAGCGCAACCTGGCCAATCAGCAGATCATCAGTTTCAATATCGGCTCTCCGTTGCCAATAGCAAAATGGTGGAATGGTTATGCCAATGTGTGGTATAACTACCAGATATTCGATGGCATGATCGGCGCCAATAAAGTACACACAGAAATACCAATGTTCGGCGCATACATGCAGCATACCTATTCTCTCGGAAAAGATTATACGCTGGAACTGAGCGGATGGTTCAACGGCCCTTCGGTATGGGCCGCTACCTGGAAAACCAGCTCACAGGGTGGTCTTGACCTCGGTCTGCAGAAACAGTTTCTCCAGAAAAGGGCCACTGTAAAAATTGCGGTAACGGATATTTTCCATACAGCTCCCTGGACAGCCAACAGCGATTTTGGCGGGCTGTATATCAAGGCAGGAGGCCATTGGGAAAGCCGCACATTCCGTGTCAACTTCACTTATCGCTTCGGAAGCAGCCAGGTGAAATCTGCAAGGAACCGGAAAACAGGATTGGAATCAGAAGCCAGCAGGATCAAAGGTTGATGTACACTTTGCATAGATTGATAGAAGCCCCTCCGGGGGCTTTCTTATTTTGGTACTCACATGCTCACGCTGTCAACAATAGCCTGGATATCCTGCCGCTCCATGCATTTGAAATGTCCCAGCGGGCATTTGGCAAAGCCTATCTTGCTGCAGGGCCTGCACCATAACCCATGCACCTCGGCTTTTTTATCGCGCACACGGCTATCACCATAATACGCATCCATACCAAAAGCCGGAACGGTATTGCCCCATATGCTGATCACCGGCTTCTGAAAAGCCGCAGCAATATGCATCAGGCCGGTATCATGTGTAATGATCATGGCTGCCTGCCGAACAAGGTAAGCGCTTTCATTCAGGTTGAATTTGCCGCAGGCACTATATATCTTACCCGTATCTGCCGAAGCGATCATCTGCGCATTCGCCATATCTTCCTTGCCGCCCAGCAACACCACGGGGTATGCTATCTTTTCACACAATTCGCGGAGTTTATGCACCGGTAATTTTTTGGTATTGAGCGCAGCGCCTATTACGATGCCTATATACCCCATCTGGTGAGAGATAGGCAGGTCTTCCGGTAATACATGGTCTTTTTCGGGAATAAAATAATCCAGTCCCTTTCCATCATTGGCAACACCAAAGGATGCCACTGTTTCCATATATCTGTCAACGATATGCACTTCAGGAAGCAGGTTGATCCTGAATGCTGTCAGCAGCCATTTCCGGAAATTGAGTTTCCGGAACGATCTTGCCGGAACATTTTTCAATGCACGCTTTACACGCAGTGTCCTGATATTATGATGAAGGTCTATGACCTGGTCGTAATTTTCTTCCTGTAATGCGCTGATCATCCCATCCCAATCATCATCCAGGCTGATGACCTTATCCACATAAGGGTTATTA
>DASVLZ010000260.1:0-6614 GCA_036384615.1 Sediminibacterium sp. | reverse complement strand
AGTAGCTGCCAGCATGGCGTATGCAGTATAACGGGTAACGCCCAGGCGGGTAACCAGCCTGCCCGTGCCTACCAGGTAAAAGGAATAGGTAACTGCGCAGAGAAAGATCATCAGCGAACCGTAATAGAAACCGGGATTGCCGGCCGTATCCAGCTTCAGCTCCCCGAAATAGGCGATGCCTATGCCGAGATAGGTAAGCAATAACGCGATCAATTGCGCCTTTTCGAGTCTGGTCTTGAAATAATAGGTGTTGATGAGTATCGCAAAAGTGGGATAAAGAAAAAGGATCAGCCTTTCAAGTCCCGCAGACACATACTGCAGGCCTATGAAATCGAACAGGCTGCTCAGGTAATAGCCCAGTATGCCCATAGCTATTACCAATAGCCAGTCGCGCTGCGAAAGCCTGGCCTCACCTGCCTTCTTCCCCGCTATCCATGCGGCGGCAATATAAAAGGGCAGAGAGAACAGCATCCGCAGGCTCAGCAGGGTAAGTGCATCCACGCCGGTATCCCTGAACGCCAGCTTCACAAAGATCGCCTTGGTCGAAAAAAATATCGACGCCAGCAGGGCGATGAGGAAACCGGAGTAGGAGGCTTTGGAGGACAAGAGAGTGGAGATTTTGAAATTTTGGAATTGGGAAATTGGGAAATTTTGTTTTGGAGGGAAGCCTGCAACAAATGCCGATTTCCCAATTTCCCAATTCCAAAATTTCCCAATCTCACCTTATGCACTTACCCCAAAATCCCTCAACGCATCATTCAGGCTGGTCTTCAGGTCGGTGCTGGCTTTGCGCTGGCCTATGATGAGGGCGCAGCTTACCTGGTATTCGCCGGCGTTGAATTTTTTGGTATAGCTGCCGGGGATCACCACGCTGCGGGCGGGTACACGGCCCTTGTATTCTACCGGTTCACTGCCGCTCACATCAATGATCTTGGTGGACTGGGTAAGCACCACATTGGCGCCGAGCACTGCTTCTTTTTCCACGATCACGCCTTCCACTACTATACAGCGGCTGCCGATAAAACATCCGTTCTCGATGATCACCGGGCTGGCCTGTAAAGGCTCCAATACACCGCCGATGCCCACACCGCCGCTCAGGTGTACGCCTTTGCCTATCTGCGCACAACTGCCCACCGTGGCCCAGGTATCTACCATGGTGCCCTCATCCACATACGCGCCTATATTCACATAGCTCGGCATCAGCACCACGTTACGGGCTACATATGCGCCATAGCGCGCCACGGCATGGGGCACGGCACGCACACCCAGTTCGCTGTATTGGCTTTTGAGCAGCATTTTATCATGAAATTCAAAGGGTGGGAGAGTCCAGGTCTGCATCTGTTGTATACCGAAATACAGGAGGATGGCCTGCTTCACCCACTCATTCACCACCCAGCCGTTATCGGTAGGCGATGCCACACGCAAACGGCCCTTGTCCACCTCTTCTATCACTTCACGCACAGCATTGGCATAGTTGGTTTCTTTCAGCAGTTCACGGTTGTTCCAGGCTTCCTGTATCAGTAATGGTAGCGACATGTTTGGAAATTTTTTGCAAACATACAGTATCACAAGTTGCCACAATATGTAATTTGCGCCGGTATGCAGCCATTCGCAAATGATATTGACGCCTGTCTTGAACAACTGGAACGGGGAGGACTTATCCTGTACCCAACCGATACGGTATGGGGTATAGGCTGCGATGCCACCAATGCAGAGGCGGTGGCCAAGATATACGCGTTGAAAAAAAGGGCCGACACAAAAGCCATGATCGTGCTGGTGGCCGATGAAAGGGATATACTGCATTATGTAACGCAGACCGATCTGCAGGTATTCGATTATATCAAAGGCGTGAACAAACCCACTACGGTCATATATGAAGGCGCCGTGGAACTGGCCGATAACCTGATCGCACGCGATGGCACCATTGCCATACGCATCTGTGACGAGCCTTTCTGCAAACACCTGATCAGGCGTTTCCGCAAACCTGTTGTCAGCACTTCTGCCAATATCAGCGGCTATCCATCCCCCCAATGTTTCCGCGATATCGAGCCTGCCATCCTCAACGGGGTGGATTATGTGGTACAGCACCGGCAGGATGATACAGAACCCCGCAGACCCTCATCCATCATAAAATGGGAAAAAGATGGGACACTTCAGATCATCCGTCCCTGACATACTGCCTGTGCATAACCCCGTGAGAAACTTTTGTTTTTTGTTAATTAGGTGATTTTCAATCTACCGAAACAGTAGACATGACCGCGGCATATGAATTGTTAGCATATCCCTTGTAAATGCAAAATCAAATTGTCATTTTACCCCAGAATTCTTAACCACTAACAGATCATTATCATGGCAAAAGTGAGTATAGACGTACCGACGGAAAAAATGCAGTCCTTCCTGCAGGCGATCGTCAGCCTTGGCATCGACACCCGTTCCGTACTTACCAAACGCTACAGAAAAGCTGTAGAGCAGAAAAAGAAACTATCGCATTCATTGAAGAATATGCTTTTCGGGTGGGAGTATTTTAGTAATGAGCTGGAGTTTGAGTGAGGTTGCTGGCTATTGGCTGTTAGCTGTTAGCTATTGGTTTTTAACAAGCTCACATTAACTCACGTTAACTCACGTTCTCACGTTCTCATGCCGGTCCCCTTCTTCTTTTTCACTTAGTTTTGCCCATCATGCAAAACATTCTCGTTGTACAAACAGCATTTATTGGTGATGTGGTATTGGCAACCGGGATGCTGGAGAAACTGCATGCATCTTATCCTTCGGCGCAGATCGATATGCTTGTACGGAAAGGCAATGAAAACCTGTTCACCGCTCATCCCTTCCTGCATGAAGTATTGGTATGGGAGAAAAAACGTGCGAAATACCGGCATCTCTGGAAACTGACCCGCAGGATCAGGAAAAAACGTTACGACCTGCTGGTAAATGTGCAGCGCTTCGGGGCTACAGGATTGCTGACAGCCTTATCGGGAGCGAAGCATACCATCGGCTTCGATAAAAACCCCTTCAGTTTTCTTTTTGCAGAGATCATCGAGCACAGTGTGAATGAAGGAGAACAACCGCTGCACGAAACAGAACGCAACCACCGCCTCATCAGTTCACTCACAGACGCCCTGCCGGCCAGGCCCAGGTTATACCCTTCAGAGGCAGACAGGCAAACAACAGAACAATGGAAGGGAAGTCCTTATATCACCATTGCACCGGCATCGGTATGGTTTACCAAACAGTTCCCCGCAGACCAGTGGGCGGATTTTATCCGGGAATTGCCGGCCGGCTATACGGTTTACCTGCTTGGGGGAACTGGTGATCATGCCTTATGTGAATCGGTTATGGCGATGGCATCAACAAAAAATGATCGCCCGCAGAATGTGGTGAACCTGGCAGGCAAACTCAGTTTTCTCCAGACCGCCGCATTGCAGCAGGATGCCGTCATGAATTATGTAAACGATTCAGCCCCCATGCATTTTGCCTCTTCTGTAAATGCACCTGTAACAGCAGTATACTGTTCCACCATACCCGCATTCGGCTTTGGGCCTTTATCAGACAACAGCCATATTGTAGAGGTACAGGAACATCTTACCTGCCGCCCCTGCGGCCTCCACGGCCGCAAAGCCTGCCCTTTGGGCCATTTCCATTGTGCGCGGCATATTACTACCCGGCAGTTGCTGGGAGGGTTGAAAAGGGTACAGTAAAAAATCCAAAATAAGCGGTAAGTAGTCAGTAAGGCGGTATTCTATAACTGCCTGCACCTATCTGCCGGGACCCCTGCGCCGTACCAGCAAGCTACCTGCCAGCCACCATGTACCCCCATGTTTTACTGATATCCCATACATATCCCATAGATATCCCATACCTATATAGATATGGGATATCTATGGGATATATATGGGATATCTATGGGACATCCCCCTGTTAAACAGTAAGAAAACCCCTTATTGGTGGCAGGCGCCCCCCCAATGCTGTCCGGGAAAGGCCGGCAACAGTATGTATGCGGATTATCACATTACCTGATTATTTTTGTCCTTTATGGGAATTGCTTTTACCGCGGAGGAGATAGGGGTGTTCAGGAAGGTTGCCGGGGCGGCGGCGGGAATGGGTGTGCCGTGTTACCTGATCGGTGGTTTTGTACGTGATAAGATCATCGGCAGGCCCACCAAGGACGCAGATATTGTTTGCCTGGGCGATGGAATAGAGCTGGCGCATGCTGTTGCAGCTTTGTTCACTCCCAGGCCGCCGGTCTCCTATTTTAAAACATTCGGTACTGCGCAGCTGAAGCTGAAGGATTTTGAAATAGAATTTGTGGGTGCCAGAAAAGAAAGCTATGCCCATCACAGCCGCAAACCCGAGGTGGAGCCCGGAAGCCTGGAAGATGACCAGGACCGTCGCGACTTTACCATCAATGCACTGGCAATAAGCCTGAACGAAACTGATTTCGGAACACTGATCGACCCTTTTAACGGGCTGGCGGATATCAGCAAAAAGATCATACAAACGCCGCTGGAGCCTTCACAGACATTCAGTGATGACCCGCTGCGCATGATGCGGGCCATCCGTTTTGCCAGCCAGCTACAGTTTACCATTGCTGAAGAAACTTATGCTGCCATCCGCTCAAATGCGCATCGCATAAAGATCGTTTCGCAGGAACGTATTACCGATGAACTGAACAAGATCATGCTTTGCAGTAAACCATCCGCAGGGTGGGACCTCCTGTTCCGCTCGGGCCTGCTGAAGATCATCTTTCCGCAGATGGTTGACCTGAAAGGCGCGGAGTATGTGGATGGCAAAGGGCATAAGGATAATTTTTACCACACCCTGCAGGTGCTGGATAATATGGCTGCCAGAACGGATGATCTCTGGCTGCGATGGGCTGCCTTGCTGCATGATATAGGCAAGCCCGCCACCAAGAAATTTGAGGAAGGGCATGGGTGGACGTTTCACGGCCATGAAGTGGTAGGGGCGAAGATGGTGCCTAAGATATTCGCCAGGCTCAAACTGCCCCTGAATGAAAAAATGAAACTGGTACAGAAATTGGTGCTGTTGCACCTGCGGCCTATCAGTCTTACGAAAGAGAATATTACAGACAGCGCCATCCGCCGCCTTTTGTTTGATGCCGGGGAAGATATCGATGGGCTGATGATGCTCTGCAATTCGGATATTACGAGCAAGAACGCATCGAAAGTGAAAAAGTACCTGCAGAATTTTGAACTGGTACAGCAGCGTTTGCAGGAAGTGGAAGAAAAAGACCGCATCCGTAACTGGCAGCCGCCGATCAGCGGGGAATTGATCATGCAGACATTTGGGCTGGCGCCGGGTAAACCAGTTGGCATTATCAAAGACGCTATCAGGGAAGCGATTCTGGATGGTGAGATACCCAATGAATACGAAGCCGCTTATGCTTTTATGCTGCAAAAAGCAGCCGGACTCAACTTGCAGGCAGTTGAATAAATCTTATTTTAGCAGGCTGTTTGCACATATGCAGGCAGTTGCCATCTTAAACAGAAAACAAAGAACCGAATGGCCATTCTGAAATTCAGGATATATCTCGAAGAAGATGATGCGGTGTACAGGGATATCGTGATCAAACACACGCAGACCTTCCAGGAACTGCATTATGCCATACTCAAATCGTATGAGTTCGACTCCAAGCACAAAGCCACTTTTTTCCGCAGCAACGACAACTGGCAGCGCGGCAGGGAGATCAGTTTCGAGAAATATGACAAGCCTTATGTCGTGGAACCTCTCCTGATGCAGGAAGTGACCATTGGTTCGGAGATCAGGGACACCAACCAGAAATTCATTTATGTATACGATTTTGAAAAGAACTGGGTGTTCCTGGTAGAGCTGATCAATGTGAGCAAGGAAGAGAACAGCAAGATCACTTATCCCGCTGTATCCAGAACAGAAGGCATAGGCCCGCAGCAATACGGAACCAAGAGCCTGCTGGGAGATAAATTTGCCGATATCGAAGAAAAATACGATCTCGCCGAAGCCGCCGATGGCTTTGGCACCGAAGGAGAAGGCAGCGATTCCCAGGAAGAAACTTTCAGCTCCGATGATACGCAGGACGATTTCTGAGTAGCGTTGCCTCATCGTTCTGTTATATTCCCTGCAGCAGGCCCGACCTGTCAGCGAAACCAGTTCTCAACCTCTGAAATCATTAATTAATCTGTGAAATCCGCGATCATTGTAGCAGGCCCCACCGCATCGGGTAAAACAGCTTTTGCCATAGAACTGGCGAAGCATTTCGGCACGGAGATCATTTCGGCGGATTCAAGACAGTGTTACCGCGAAATGAAGATCGGCGTGGCCAGGCCATCGGAAGAGGAACTGGCATCGGTACCGCATCATTTCATCGCATCACACAGTATCGCCGAAGACCTGAATGCAGGCAGCTTTGAACGGTATGCGCTGGATGTGGCGGATACACTGTTCAGCAAGCATGATGTGATCGTTATCACAGGAGGCACGGGCCTGTATATACAGGCTTTTTGCGAAGGGATAGACCCCATGCCCGAGGTGCCGGATGCCATCCGCCGGGAAGTGATCAGCGGTTATGGAACGAAGGGACTGATCTGGCTGCAAAAAGAACTGCAGCACCGCGACCCGGC
>DASVLZ010000259.1:0-4240 GCA_036384615.1 Sediminibacterium sp. | reverse complement strand
GGTTCAGCGATCACTTCTTCTTTCTTGGGAAGAAATACTTTCAGTACACCATTTTCGTACCTGGCCTGTATACCTGCAGCATTGATCTTTTCATCAATGGTAAAGCTGCGTTTGAAGCTGTTGTACGTAAACTCTTTGCGGATCGTTTTGTATTCCTTGGTTTCACTCTCAGCCTGTTTTTCGTAGCTGATGGTGAGCAGGCCTTTGTCGATACTGATCTTAAAATCTTCTTTGTTGCGGCCGGGCGCGTTCAGTTCTACATGGTAAGCATCTTTGGTTTCATGCACATTTACTGCAGGTGTAAAGTGATTATTGTATGCATCTTTACCCCAGGCAGCCGGGAAGCCATAAAAAAATTCATCGAAGAATGAGCCCAGGTTTGCAGGATTGTGTTTTACGAGTGTCATAGTCTTTTATTTTTTTTCTTTTTGAACGATGGTTACCCTTGATGTTCAAACAGCATACCAGGGGCTTTTTTGTGCCAGGAAGGGATAAATCAAGCCTGGGGAGAAGACAAAATGGCAATTTTAAACTACTTCTAACGACAAAATGACTGTTTAAAAGCTGATTTTACATGTACCTACTTTTAATGTACCTTTGTTTTTCCGAATCAAAATCATAAGGAGACCACGATATGTATCCCGCAGAAATCGTTTTACCGATGAAAGCCGAGTTAACAGACAACGGCTTTGATGAACTGGCAACTGCCAGCGAAGTGGATGATACCTTGCAAAAAGAAGGTACCACATTAGTAGTAATTAATTCCGTATGTGGCTGTGCAGCAGGAGCTTGCAGACCCGGTGTGCTGATGGCAGTGCATAATTCCACCAAACGCCCCGACAGGCTTACCACTGCATTTGCCGGCTTTGATACCGAAGCGGTGAACCAGGTAAGGTCGCACCTGCTGCCGTATCCGCCTTCTTCGCCTGCTATTGCGCTTTTTAAGGATGGCAAGCTGGTGAGCATGGTGGAGCGCCACCAGATCGAGGGCCGGCCGGCCCAGGTGATTGCCCAGCACCTGATTTCGGAATTTGATAAATATTGTAACTAATTTTCACGTAGTTTTGTTTATAGATGGGTTAGTAAGTACAGGCCTCACATAACAGTGGGGCCTTACTTTTTCAGGGAAGTTGAAAATGGGATGATCATGTCGCCCGAAACAAGTAACATTGCATTCTCACAGCAATAAACCCCAGGCAAGTACCTCATGTATCCCAATCTCTATTACGTATTCAAAGATATTTTCGGTGTTGAGTGGAACGGATTGAAGATCGTTAACACTTTTGGTTTCATTGTGGCGCTCTCATTCCTGGCAGCCGCCTGGGTGCTAACTAAAGAGTTGAAACGTAAACAGCAACAAGGGCTTTTTCAACATACTGATGAAACCATTACCATTGGTGCTCCCGCATCATTCAGTGAGTTGGTGGTGAATTTTATTCTTGGATTCATCTTCGGCTATAAGATCATCGGTGCATTTACGATACCCGATGCCATGGAAGATCCGCAATCATTCATTCTTTCGGTGCGGGGTAATGCGTTGCTGGGACTAGTTGCAGGTGTTTTCTTCCTGGGATTGAAATGGTGGGAAAAGAATAAACAGAAACTGGATAAACCCGAGACCCGCACAGTGCGCATATGGCCGCATGACCGGGTGGGAGACCTTGTGATCTATGCAGCCATATTCGGTTTTCTCGGCGCCAAGATCTTTCATAACCTGGAGAACTGGGGCGATTTTGTAAAAGACCCCTGGGGTTCACTGGTCTCATTCAGCGGCCTTACTTTTTACGGGGGACTTATTTGCGCCGGTATAGCTATCCTGTATTATTGTCGCAAAAAAAATATACGGGCCATCCATCTCTGCGATGCCATTGCGCCTGCCATGATGCTGGCATATGCTGTAGGCCGACTGGGTTGCCAGCTGGCCGGTGATGGCGACTGGGGTAAACCCAATACAGCGGCCAAGCCTTTCAGCTGGCTGCCCGACTGGATGTGGTCTTACCGATACCCGCACAATGTATTACAGGAAGGTGTGCCTATACCGGGCTGCAGCGGGCCTTATTGCAGCCAGTTGCCTGTAGGTGTGTATCCCACGCCGTTGTATGAGTTCATCATGTGTTTTATTCTTTTCCTGGTGCTGTGGTTCGTGCGCAAGCGCATTAAGCTGGCCGGACAGTTATCAGGGATATACCTCATATTTAACGGCATGGAACGATTCTCCATCGAACTGATCCGTGTAAATACCCGTTATGAATTCCTGCCATTACAACCAACTCAGGCCGAAATCATCTCATTATTACTGGTGATCGCCGGCGTGGTATTGCTGGTGAAATCGAAGGATTGGTTTAATAAGAAGGATACCGAGATTTCTGTTGCGTAAATCAAAATCGTAAAAAGCTATACAGCAGCCTATCATTAGGCTGCCGCTTCTCGTGCTGGCGGATGAGATCTGTATCTTGAATGGTATTTGTCCTATAATTAATATTATGTTAAGTAGCTAATATTTAAAATAATACTACCACCACTCCAATAGATATCTATTCTATTCCGCTACCAACTGCAATATTCTTCCCGGTCCTTCTACTGATACATAAATACTTCCGTCCGGGGCTTGTTTAATATTGCGTACGCGGCCAATGCCATCGAGCATTTTGGTCTCTTTGGTCACTTTGCCGTTATTAAGTTCCAGCCGGGCCAGGTAATGAAATGCCAGTGATCCTACCAGCAGGTTGCCTTTCCAGGCTTTGAAGCGGTCTGCGGTGATCATTGCCATACCGCTCGGTGCTATGGATGGCGTCCAGGTATGTATGGGGGTTTCTACGCCTTCTTTTTCGGGGTTTTCGCTGATGGTCTTTCCATCATAATTCACTCCATACGATACCAGCGGCCAGCCGTAGTTCCTGCCCGGGCGGATGATATTGATCTCATCGCCTCCGCGCGGTCCATGCTCATTTTCCCATACCTCGTTGGTGAGCGTATTGAATAGTAATCCCTGCGGGTTGCGATGGCCGTATGTATATACCGTGGTGGGTGCTGTATTCCCGGGCAGTACCGGGTTATCAGCAGGCACTTTTCCATCGCGCGTCATGCGGTGTACTTTGCCCCATTCCACTTTTACATTCTGTGCATTCATATTCGGAGACCCGGCCCCGCCGTAAGTAGTCGTGCCGCCCTCGCCCACGCTCAGGTACAGGTATCCCTTATTATCAAATACGATCCGGCTGCCGTAGTGGTTGAACCATGTATCCGGTGTGGAAGCTTTCAGCAGGGTTTCCAGTCCCGTGATCTGGTTGCCATTGAGTTTGAAGCGGGCCAATGTAAGAAACCCCTGGTTATCGCCTCCTGCGCCGGGCGCTGCATAACTGCAATACAACCATCCGTTGCTGGTATAATCAGGGTCTATTTTTATATCAAGCAAGCCGCCTTGTCCATTGGTATTCACTGTTGGAACGCCGGTGATCTCTGTTACAGTACCATTTTTGAACCGGAACATCTTCCCCGCTTTTTCTGTGAAAATGAGCTCTCCATCGGGCAGGAAATCCATCCCCCATATAATGCCCCTGCCATCCAGCAGGGTGTTTACTTTTACGCCCGGCTCCTGCGCAGACCCTCCGCCGCCTGCAGGCGCATCGGCAGGTGTTGACCTGCACATGGTAAGCATCAAAATAATGGCTACTGATGAAATATACCTGGTAAGCATAACAGTGGTTTTGGAAAAGATAATGAAAAAAACGGACCAGCGCAGCGGGTATGGCCTTATTATACTGCAATCCACTCCCGCATCAGGCCCACAAAAAAGCGCCGGCAGTATCTGCCGGCGCTTTTATTCTTCATGTAAGAAGCTATTTAGAATTTCCCATGAAGCGCATCGTATACCTTGAATTTGGCATCGTAGGCTTCCATGGCTTTTTCGTCTTTACCCCTGGCACGGTCTCTTTTGTACTGGTAGATATTGGCAAGGAAGTCTACCGATTTACCGATCACGTTCTTCTCCACATTGTTCCTGTCGGCTTTATCCTTCAGTATGGCATATGATTTCTCGAGCCATTCTGCAGCCACATCCAGTTTTTCGTGGATGGGTTTTTCCAGTTCTGCATTGGCTGCTTTGAGCGGGTCGATCTTGGCTTTCAGTGCGGCTTCTGCGGCGGCTTTTTTCTTGGGATCTTTTTCCACGGGCTTATCCGCATTCAGGTCGCGCATGGCGCGGATATTGGCTGCGTATTTATCGTCCAGCTCTACAAAC
>DASVLZ010000258.1:0-5135 GCA_036384615.1 Sediminibacterium sp. | reverse complement strand
GCAAAACATTCCGCTATTGCCAGGCCTATTCCTTTGGATGCACCGGTGATGATGATGTTCATGGTAATAAGTTGATTCAACGAATCCCCGAAGTAAGATATTTTTCAGCATACCGGCGTAACTTGCGGCATGAAGTATCGTCACCTGTTTTTTGACCTGGATCACACACTCTGGGATTTTGAAACCAATGCAAGGGAAACCCTGTCTTCACTGTATGAGCAGAATGCCCTGAAAGACCGCGGCATTACGGATTTCGACAGTTTCTTCGGACGGTACCGCTATCATAATGAACGGCTCTGGGACAGGTATACCAAAGGATTCATTAAACAGGAAGAACTGCGGTGGAAAAGGATGTGGCTGGCCCTGCTTGATTTTAAACTGGCAGATGAACCACTGGCGAGGCTTATGTCGGTACAGTTCCTGGAACACCTGCCTATGCGCCGTAACCTGTTTCCTTATACGGTGGAAATACTTACTTATTTACAGAACAGGCAATACCGCCTTCACCTTGTTACCAACGGCTTTGAGCAGGTACAGCACCACAAACTGCGCAATGCGCATATTGATGGTTTTTTTGAAGAAGTGATCACATCAGAGGGCTGCAACAGCCTGAAACCACAAAAAGAAATATTTGAGTATGCGATAAAACGTACCGGGGCCCGTATAGAAGAAAGCGTGATGATCGGTGATAACCTCGATGCGGATATACAGGGCGGCATCAATGCCGGCATGGATACCATCTTCGTAAACCATCTTCGCATAGAACCGCATATCCAGCCCACTTATACGGTGTTTCATTTGAAGGAGCTGGAAGAGATACTGTGAGTGAAAGAGAAGATGTGTTTACCAATGACCGAGTACGGTTACCCCGCCCTGTACAGCCTGGTTCAGCTGCACATCGATCTTTGTACCGATGGGTAAGAGAATATCCACACGGCTGCCGAATTTGATAAAGCCGTATTCTTCGCCCTGCGTTACGCGCTGGCCTGTATGGGTATAGTTGCAGATGCGTTTGGCCAGTGCGCCGGCAATCTGTTTATACAATATCTCACCATGATCATTGCGTGTAACCACACTCCAGCGCTCGTTCTCAGTAGATGATTTCGGGTGCCAGGCCACCAGGTATTTGCCTTTATGGTATTGGTTATACACCACTTCGCCGCTTACAGGGTTACGGTTCACATGCACATTGGTGGGACTCATGAAAATACTTACCTGTATACGCCTGTCTTTGAAGTATTCTTCATCCACTATTTCTTCTATCACCACTACTTTGCCATCGGCGGGACAAACGATCTTATCATCGCCAAAACTCAATGTACGGTCAGGTATGCGGAAGAAGGAGATGATGAACAGGAACAGGCCGAGTGTAATAATAAATAATACCATTGCCAGCCAGGGCAGGGTATTGCTCAGGAAGGTGAAAGACACCAGGTTAAAAACACCGAACAGCAGCGCGGTGATGGCTATGGTTTTATATCCTTCCCTGTGAATGGTCATGTATGGCGTTTAAAGGGCAAAGGTAATTAAAGTGAAAAGGGAAACAACAAAGCGGAAAAGGAAATTATCACAGGTTTAAGATACCAGGCGGAGCACCAGCCAGGTGATCGTGGTAGCAAACAGCAGGGAATCGAACCTGTCGAGAAAGCCCCCATGCCCGGGCATGATATTGCCGCTGTCTTTTACACCCGCCAGCCTTTTGAGCTTGCTTTCAAAAAGATCCCCTGCCGTTCCGAAGACTGCTGCAATGGAGCTGACCAATAACAATGTTTTTAGAGGGAATGCCCAGATATAATGCCCTGCCAGTGTTACCAGTGCCACGGCTAACAGCGCACCGCCGATGGTGCCTTCCCATGTTTTTTTGGGTGAGATGGAAGAAAAAGGTGTTTTACCAATGAACGACCCTACGATATACGCCATGGTATCATTGATCCAGATAGAAGCGATCAGCACCACCGGTAATAGCCATGGCTGCCCGGTGAGCACAGACTGGCCCATATTGTTCCAGAGATGCATCATCAATCCCCAGCTCAGTGATATGTACAGGAGGCCAAGAAGGGAATGCGCCAGCAGTTTCGGGTGATTGAACTTTGGCGCTATTACCACCGTGAGCAGGAATATCACCGCGCCTATCCACATCAGCTGCCATCCCAATGCGGCAACCAGGTAGTTGCCGATACGGTAGTCTGTATTGGTCATCCATAACATAAAACCCCAGCCGAGCAGCATCACTCCATACCTGTGCCCCACATTGATATGCCTGTATTCGGGGTCGATAAGTGTTACCAGCTTCTGGTATTCTGCCCAGCAGCCAAAATGGATAACGGAGAACAGCAGCAGGAAACTCCACTGATTCCAGAGTAACCCGCCCAGCATTACAGCTGCAAAAATGATGGCAGTGATTGCACGGGTTTTGAATGTCTGAAGGTTAAGCGCCATACCGGTTAGTGATGATTGATATGATCAGTTCAGCAGGTTCTGGTTCATGAGCTGGGTGGCAGTTGCCGCCAGGTGCTCCGGCACATATAATTCAATATCGCCGAAGTTGAGGTAGCTGCTGTCCTGCCTGTTCATGACCTGCACGGGAATCTCGTTCTCTTCCAGCATTCCCTGTATAATGCTGGCTTCCGCCATGCTTCTTGTTGCGTATAATTTTGTCCAGTTTGCCATTCCTCTTATCGTTTTAATCAACAGTAATATATTCCACCCGCCTCTTGCAGTATCTCATCTTTCACTCCGCACCCTGCGCGATTCTTTATTGAACGCCCTGAAAGCAACGGCCAGCAATACCACTGCCGCAAGACCCCACCACGGCGGCATATTTTCATCAAGTGTTTTCTCAATAGACTTTCCCTGCAATGAAACGATATACAATTGTGTTACCACAATGGCATTGTTCAGGAAATGGAGTAAAATATTGAGCCAGATATTACGGCTGTTGTAGAAAATAAGCCCCAGTATGATTCCCAATGCCAGTCTTGGCAGGAAACCGAAATAGGAAAAATGAAAGGCGCTGAAAAGTATGCTGGCAATGATGATGCCTGCCCATTTATTCTGTGTCCAGCCCACCATAATCGGCTGCAGCGTGCCGCGGAAAAGAATCTCTTCAAACAGGGCGGGAGCGGCAGCGATCACCAATAATACTACGAGGTATTCGCCAAAAGATCGCATAGCGGCCATGTTCAGCATCTGCTGCCTGTACAGGTCTTCAAGCTTGCGGGCTTTTTCGTAGAAGCTTTGTGATACCGGTATTTTTTCATTCAGTTCACTGAGAGCGCCGCTCAGTATCATGGCGCCGATCGTGATCACGAATATGATCAGTACCTGTTTGATGCTTATTTTTTTGGAGAACCCGAGATAGCTGAAAGGCGTGCGGTATACGATCTTAGCAAAGATGAGGGCAGGCAGCAGGAAGCAAACGCAGGTTGCCACCGTATTCAGCAAACGGGTTGCCCCGGTATTTTGCGGGCTCTCTAAAGAGCCCATCACATCTGCCAGGGGCATATGCATAATAAGGCTTCCCAGTAAGGCAATAATGATACTGCTGATGACGAGAAAGCCGCCAAACAGGCCTATCAGCATAAAGAACTGTACGGGATAGCTGTATGAGGGTTTTTGATCCATGCGTTTGGCAAATAAGGTTGTAAATTTGCAACTTCTTTTAAAAAAGGGCGGCTGACCGCTTACGCGGGAAGTAATCCCTACGCAATATGGTAAAAATAGACCAGATACAATTACCTGATTTTCCATTGCTGCTGGCGCCGATGGAGGATGTGAGCGACCCGCCTTTCCGTGCCGTTTGCAAAGACAATGGCGCCGACCTGATGTACACCGAGTTCATCAGCAGCGAAGGATTGATCAGGGATGCCATAAAAAGCAGGCATAAGCTCGACATTTTTGATTACGAAAGACCGGTGGGCATACAGATATTCGGCGGTGATGAAGAAGCGATGTCGCTCAGCGCAAAGATCGTGGAGACAGTCAATCCCGATCTGCTCGACATCAATTTCGGCTGCCCTGTAAAAAAAGTGGTTACCAAGGGCGCTGGTGCAGGTGTACTGAAGGATGTGGACCTGATGGTACGGCTTACCGAAGCCGTGGTAAAAAGCACCCACCTGCCGGTAACCGTTAAAACAAGGCTGGGCTGGGATGAGCAGAATAAGAATATAGAAGAAGTGGCGGAACGCCTGCAGGATGTGGGTATCAAAGCCCTCGCTATACACGGCCGCACCCGCTCGCAGATGTATAAAGGCGAGGCCGACTGGACATTGATCGCCAAAGTAAAGAATAACCCGCGCATACATATACCCATATTCGGCAACGGGGATATTGACAGCCCGCAAAAAGCGCTGGCTTATAAAGAACGGTACGGTGTGGATGGCATCATGATCGGCCGCGCCGCAATCGGTTATCCATGGATATTCCGGGAAATAAAACATTATATACAAACAGGGGAAATGCTGGCCCCGCCCACGCTGGAAGAGCGAGTGGAAGTTTGCCGGAAACACCTGCGCAAATCACTGGAATGGAAAGGCCCGGTGGTGGGCATCAATGAAATGCGCAGGCATTATGCCAACTACCTGAAAGGACTGCCCAATATCAAAGAATACCGCAACCGGCTGGTAACGCTGAAGACCATGGAAGAAGTGGAAGATGTGCTTGATGAAGTGAAAAGGAATTACGAAGGATACATCATAGAGCGCACACCTATCGAGATCATCAATTACCATGAGAAATGTCCTGTATAAGGATATGAGAATGTTGAAACAGGAAGAGCTTCTGCTTAAGGCAGGAATTTATTGAGCAGCATAAACAGATTCTGTTTGTTTGCCGTAAGTGTTGCCTGGTATTGTGTGGTGATGGTTTCCCTCTGTTGTATATAGTTGCCCTTTTCTTCCAGCTCATGCCCATCATGCAGCAGCATCTGTTCAATGGATGCCAGGTCCATTTCAGGATGGAACTGGAGTGCCAGTACCTGGTCGTTCACAATAAATGCCTGGTTCCTGCAGGCTGTTGATGATGCAACCAGCACGGCATTTTCCGGCAGATGAAAAGTATCGCCATGCCAGTGAAATACGGTATCGGTTTCAGGGTAATGGCTGAACCAGGGATGTTGCCTGGCTTCTGCAGTGAAT